>JAOARA010000077.1 GCA_025211115.1 Roseicyclus sp.
AGCTTGTCCGCGTCGTGGGCGACAGCGCCGAGGGCCAGACCGTGCGCCTGCTGGTGTTCCGCGCCGGCGACACGCGCACCCTGCGCGTCACGCTGGGCCGCCGCGAAACCGCCGAGGGGATCGGCGCCACCACGCCGGACGGTGCCCCGGTCGCGCCCGTCTCCTCCGAGGTGCTGGGCATGGAGCTGGTGCCGCTCACCGATGAGCTGCGCGACAGCCTCGGCGCACAGGGCATCGCGGGCGGGCTGGTGATCGAGGCGGTCGATCCCGCGTCGGATGCCGCCGCCAAGGGGCTGCAGCCGGGCGACGTGATCACCGAGGTCGCGCAGCAAGCGGTGGACAACGTCGGGGATTTCCGCGAGCGCGTCGAGACGGCGACGGAGAACGGGCAGAAATCCATCCTTCTGCTGATCCGCCGCGGCGGCAATCCACGCTTCGTGGCCCTCGCCCTCGGCGACTGACGGCAGAGCCACGCGCGACACCTCCCGGACCCCCGTGCCCCGGCGCGGGGGTCTTTTCATGCCGGATGGCTGGCTCGGCTGCGGGCGGGGCTGGAGGCCGCCGCCTCGTGCCTCATTCGACCTGAACCGTGACCGTCAGGCTGTCCACGACCTGCCCGTCGCGGATCAACGTCACCGCACCGGTGTAATCGCCGGGCGGGATCGCGCCGCGAACGCGCCGCCCCGAGGCGCGGAAAAGCTGGGCCTGCGTGCGGTCGAGCGTGACCTCCTGCGCGTGGAACGCCGCACCGCGCGCGTCGGTGATCGCCAGCCGCAGCACGTCACCCGCCCGACCGCCATGGACGAAAGCCCAGAGCACGACGGCCGGTCCGGCCGCGTCAAGCCGCTCGGCATCCGCCGTGCCGCCGCGGATCGCCCCGAACTCGGGCACCCCTGGCGCAAAGCCCGCCGACAGGATGCCGCCGCCGGGATTGACCACGGGCTCGGCCCAGAGCGGGGCCGCGCCGGTCGCGCAGGCCGTGGCCTCGCCGGGGTCGAACGGGTCGATCACCGCGCCGTCGCGGCGCAGGATGAACTCGAGATGCGGGAACTCGGTCGCGCCTGAGAACCCGATCAGCCCAAGGGGCGTTCCGGCCTCGACGCGCGCGCCTTGCGCCACGGCGATGGACCCGCGCATCAGGTGGCAATATTGCGTCTCCCACCCGCCCGGATGGGTCAGAACCACGCCATTGCCGCAGCCCTGCCCCTCGGGGGCGGTGAAGGTGCCGCCATCCGGCACACCGTCCCGAACGGCGCGCACCACGCCACCGGCGGCGGCAAGGACGCCCACGCCCTGCGCCATCGCCTCGACATCGGCGACCCGGATGTCGGTGCCGCTGTGACCGTCGTAGCTTTGCGGGCCGCAATCGAAGGCGCGCGCGCCCGGGCCGGGGTCGCGGTCGACGAATTGCTGCAGGAAACAGGTCTCGCCCAGCGTGCAATCCACGGGAAAGCGCAACGGCGGCAGGTCTTCCTGCGCGGCGGCGGCGGCAGGCAGGGCGAACGACAGGCACAGGGCACGGGCGATACTCATCATGGCCGAGAGCCTAGCCGGACTGCCGAAAAGGAAAAGGCCCGGATCGCGGGGATCCGGGCCTTTTGTCTTGTCGCAGGGGCGGCGCGTCAGTCCGCGGTCAGAAGCGGCGGCTTCTTCGAGCCGATCCGGGGGCTGCCCGGTTCCTCGATCCGCAGGTCGATCTTGCCGTCCTTGACGCCGACCTTGACGTTGCCACCCTTGGCCAGCTTGCCGAAGAGCAGTTCCTCGGCCAGCGGCTTCTTGATGTGCTCCTGGATCACGCGGCCCAGCGGGCGCGCGCCCATCTTGTCGTCGTAGCCCTTGTCGGCCAGCCACTCGGCCGCGGGCCGCGTCAGCTCGATCGTGACGTTGCGGTCCATCAGCTGCGCCTCGAGCTGGAGGACGAACTTCTCGACCACCGACAGGATCGTCTCCTTGCCGAGCGGTGCGAAGCTGATCACGGCATCGAGGCGGTTGCGGAACTCCGGCGTGAAGGTCCGCTCGATCGCGGCCGTGTCCTCGCCCTCGCGGCGGTCGCGGCCGAAGCCGATGGCGGCCTTGGCCTGCTCGGCGGCACCCGCGTTCGAGGTCATGATCAGGATCACGTTGCGGAAATCCACCTTGCGCCCGTTGTGGTCGGTCAGCGTGCCGTGGTCCATCACCTGCAGAAGGATGTTGAACACGTCCGGATGCGCCTTCTCGATCTCGTCGAGCAGGAGGACGCAATGCGGGTGCTGATCCACCCCGTCGGTCAGCAGACCGCCCTGGTCGAAGCCGACATAGCCCGGAGGCGCGCCGATCAGGCGGGAAACCGCGTGCTTCTCCATGTATTCCGACATGTCGAAGCGCATCAGTTCAACGCCCAGCGTATCGGCAAGCTGCTTGGCGACCTCGGTCTTGCCGACGCCGGTGGGGCCGGCGAAGAGGTAGTTGCCGATGGGCTTTTCCGGTTCGCGCAGGCCCGCACGGGCCAGCTTGATCGACGACGACAGCGCCTCGATGGCGGCGTCCTGACCGAAGACGACGCGCTTGAGCGTCACCTCCAGATCCTTCAGCACCTCTGCATCGTCCTTGGAGACGTTCTTGGGCGGGATGCGGGCGATCTTGGCGACCACCTCCTCGATCTCCTTGGCACCGATGGTCTTGCGGCGCTTGCTTTCCGCCAGCAGATGCTGTGCCGCGCCCGCCTCGTCGATCACGTCGATGGCCTTGTCGGGCAGCTTGCGGTCGTTGATGTAGCGCGCGCTGAGTTCCACGGCCGTCTTGATCGCATCGGCGGTGTATTTCACGCCGTGGTGATCCTCGAAATAGGGCTTGAGGCCCTTGAGGATCTTCACCGCGTCCTCGACCGAAGGCTCGTTCACGTCGATCTTCTGGAACCGGCGCGACAGCGCGCGGTCCTTTTCGAAGTGCTGGCGATATTCCTTGTAGGTGGTCGAGCCCATGCAGCGCAGCTTGCCGCCCTGAAGCGCGGGCTTGAGCAGGTTCGAGGCATCCATCGCCCCGCCGCTGGTCGCGCCGGCACCGATGACGGTGTGGATCTCGTCGATGAAGAGGATCGCGTCGGGGTGATCCTCAAGCTCCTTGACGACGGCCTTCAGCCGCTCCTCGAAGTCGCCGCGATAGCGCGTGCCCGCCAGAAGCGAGCCCATGTCGAGCGAATAGATCGTGGCACCCTGAAGCACCTCGGGCGTCTGACCCTCGACGATCTTCTTGGCCAAGCCCTCGGCGATGGCGGTCTTGCCCACGCCGGGATCGCCCACGAGAAGCGGGTTGTTCTTGCGGCGGCGGCACAGCACCTGGATGCAGCGATCCACCTCATGCGCGCGGCCGATCAGCGGGTCGACATCGCCCTTGGTCGCCTTGGCGTTCAGATCGACGCAGTATTTCGCCAGTGCCGATTCCTTCTGCTCGCCTTCGGCGGTCGAGGCTTTGCCGGTCTGCGCCTCGTCCTCCATGTCGGTGGCCCCCGACACGGGGCGGCTTTCGCCGTAGGACGGATCCTTGGCGACGCCATGGGCGATGAAGTTGACCGCGTCATAGCGGGTCATGTCCTGCTCCTGCAGGAAATAGGCGGCGTTGCTTTCGCGCTCGGCGAAGATCGCCACCAGCACGTTGGCCCCGGTCACCTCGGTCCGGCCCGAGGACTGGACGTGGATCGCCGCGCGCTGGATGACGCGCTGGAAGGCGGCGGTCGGGACCGCCTCGGAGCCCTCGACATCGGTCTCGAGCGTCGAGAGATCATCGTCGATGAAGCTCACGAGGGTCTCGCGCAGCGCCTCGATGTCGACCGAGCAGGCAAGCATCACCTTGCGCGCTTCGGGCTCGTCGATCAGCGCAAGCAACAGGTGCTCGAGCGTAGCGAGTTCGTGGCGGCGCGCATTTGCGTTGGCCAGCGCCGCGTGAATGGCCTGCTCTAGGGTAGTCGAAAAAGACGGCACGGACGTGCTCCTTTCCTGTGCATCGGGGCAGGCGGGGCCTGTCGCCGATCATGGCCTCTTGGTCTTAAGCTTTGCTTTCTGCGGGCGTGTTTCAAGCAGAAATTCGTCAAGGTCTCGTGTGCGGGTCGTGCCGGGGCCTCTATCCCTTGGCTATCCTTGGGCTCCGGCCGGTCTGCATCATTTTTGTGCGTCCGCAGTGCGACACCTCAGAACGCGTCCTTGAGGCTGCGGATGCGGGCGAAGACGTCGGCGGGGGCTGCGCCCGCCATGTCGAGCTGCGCCGCGATGCCCGGATCGGCCGCGCGCAGGAAAGGGTTGGTGGCCAGCTCCTCGGTCAGCGAGGAGGGGACGGTCGGCCGCCCCTCGGCCCGCGCCGCGGCGACCGCGTCAGACCGTGATCTAAGTGCCGCGTTCCCCGGTTCAATGGTCAGCGCGAAACGCGCGTTGGCGGCGGTGTATTCATGGCCCGAGCAGACCAGCGTTTCGGGCGGCAGGGCGGCCAGCTTCTGCAGGCTCTCCCACATCTGTCCCGGCGTGCCTTCGAACAGCCGACCGCACCCCAGCGCCATCAGGCTGTCCGCGGTGAAGACCGCGCCGGCCTCGGGAAAGTGGTAGGCGACATGGCCGACGGTGTGCCCCGACACGTCGATGACGCGGCCCTGCAGCGTGCCGATCTCGACCGTATCGCCCTCGGCCAGCGCGTGATCGAGCGGGGGCAGGCGGTGGGCGTCGGCGGCAGCCCCCCAGACCCGCGCGCCGGTGGCGCTGCGCAGCGCCTCCACGCTGTCGACGTGATCCCAGTGGTGATGCGTGATCACGATGTCCGTCAGCTGCCATCCCCGCGCGGCCAGTGCCGCCTCGATCGGGGCGGCTTCGGGCGCGTCGATCAGGGCGGTGCGGCCCGTCGCGGGATCATGCAGCAGGTAGGCGTAATTGTCCTGCAGGCAGGGGATGGTGACGATTTCGGGTCTGGTGCCGGTCTCGGGCATGGAAATCCGTGTTTGCTTCGGTCAAGGTCGGGTGGAGGGCCACCCTGTCCCAGCGATCAACGTAGTGCAATGCATCTCGACGTCACCGATCTGCGCCAATTCTATTACCGCACGCGGCTCGGGCGCATCGCGCAGAAGGCGGTGCGCGACCGGATGCTCGCGCTCTGGCCAGAGGCGCAGGGGCAAACCGTCGTGGGCTTCGGCTTTGCCGTGCCGCTGTTGCGCCCCTACCTCGCCGAGGCGCGGCGCGTCGTCGGCCTGATGCCCGCCGAGCAGGGCGTCATGCCCTGGCCCGCGGGGCTGGAGAATGTCTCGGCGCTCTGCCGCGAAGGCCTGTGGCCGCTGCCCACCGGGATCGCCGACAAGATCGTCTGCCTGCACGGGCTGGAGACCTCGGAGCATCCGACCTCGGTGCTCGAGGAATGCGCGCGCGTGCTGGGGCCGGGGGGCAAGGCGATGTTCGTGGTGCCGAACCGGTCGGGCCTGTGGGCGCGGCGCGACGCGACGCCCTTCGGCTTCGGGCGGCCCTATTCGCTGGGCCAGCTCGAGACCCAGATGAAGCGCCACAACTTCATGCCCGAGCGGCACGCCGCGGCGCTGTTCGCGCCCCCCTCCGAGCGGCGCTTCTGGCTGCGGTCGGCGGACGTGGTCGAGAAGATGGGCGCGAAACTGAGCAGCTATTACGCCGGCGGCGTGATCCTGCTGGAGGTGTCCAAGCGCGTTCACGCGCCCACACGGCCCGGCCTTGCCGAACGGGTGCGCCAGCCGCTGAAGATCCTCGAAGGGGCCCCGGCACCCGCCGGCGCGGGCGCCAGCAACCGCCACCGCGATTGAATCGAGGGATTACAAGGGGTTGTCCGCGCCGCCGCGCGCGAAGGCCTGCACCAAGAATCGTGGGGCGGGGCCGGGCAAAGCGTCGCAAGGCCAAGCTTCAAAGCGTCGCATATTTGGGCGAAGTGGTTTTCCCCTTGTTTCGGAAGGATTTTCCTTAAGCGCCGCGGCGGTCTATCGCGGTTGCAGCATTGCAGGGGCTCTGCTACATGGGCCGCGATTTATGGGGAATTGGCTGCCATCCGCTGCCGAAAACGAGACGCCCGGGGGCGCGACCTGCGCCTTGCCGGGATACCTATGTGAGAAAGGGTGGACGTGAGCGAACCTGCTTCAATCTCGACCGGCATTGCCGCGCGTTACGCGACCGCGATGTTCGATCTGGCCGAAGAAGAGGGCGCTCTCGCCGCGCTCGAAAGCGATGTGGTGGCCCTCGAGGGGGCGCTGGCCGAAAGCGCGGACCTGCGCGACGTGATCACCTCGCCGCTCTATGGGCGCGAGGCTTCGGCCGCGGCCATGGGCAAGGTCGCCGAGGCGATGGGCCTTGGCGCGATCACCGGCAACACGCTGCGCCTGATGGCCCAGAAGCGTCGCCTGTTCGTGCTGCCCGCGATGCTGCGCGCGCTGCGCGAGAAGATCGCCGAGCACAAGGGCGAGATCACGGCCGATGTCGTCTCGGCCAAGGCGCTGACCAAGACGCAGGCCGAAAAGCTTGCCGCGACGCTCAAGGCGTCGGTCGGCCGCGATGTGAAACTGAATGCGACCGTGGATGAAAGCCTCATCGGCGGTCTTGTCGTCAAGGTTGGCTCCCGCATGATCGACACCTCGATCAAGGCGAAGCTCAACGCACTCCAGAACACGATGAAAGAGGTCGGTTAAGATGGCGATCCAAGCTGCAGAAATCTCTGCGATCCTCAAGGACCAGATCAAGAATTTCGGACAGGACGCCGAAGTCGCCGAAGTCGGCCGCGTGCTGTCGGTGGGTGACGGTATCGCCCGCGTCTACGGCCTCGACAACGTGCAGGCCGGCGAGATGGTGGAATTCCCCGGTGGCATCCGCGGCATGGCGCTGAACCTCGAAGCCGACAACGTCGGCGTCGTGATCTTCGGCTCGGACCGCGACATCAAGGAAGGCGACACCGTCAAGCGCACGAACTCGATCGTGGACGTGCCCGCCGGTGACGCGCTTCTGGGCCGCGTCGTCGACGGTCTCGGCAACCCGCTGGACGGCAAGGGCCCGATCGCGGCCTCCGAGCGTCGCGTCGCCGACGTCAAGGCACCGGGCATCATCCCGCGCAAGTCGGTTCACGAGCCGATGGCGACCGGCCTCAAGGCCATCGACGCCATGATCCCGATCGGCCGCGGCCAGCGCGAGCTGATCATCGGCGACCGCCAGACCGGCAAGACCGCCGTGGCGCTCGACACGATCCTGAACCAGAAGGTCTACAACGAGGCCGCGGGCGACGACGAGAGCAAGAAGCTCTACTGCGTCTACGTCGCCGTGGGTCAGAAGCGCTCGACCGTGGCGCAGCTGGTGAAGAAGCTCGAGGAAACCGGCGCGATGGAATACTCCATCGTCGTGGCCGCAACCGCATCCGACCCCGCGCCGATGCAGTTCCTCGCCCCCTACGCCGCGACCGCGATGGCGGAATACTTCCGCGACAACGGCCGCCACGCGCTGATCATCTACGATGACCTCTCCAAGCAGGCCGTCGCCTATCGCCAGATGTCGCTCCTGCTGCGCCGCCCGCCGGGCCGCGAAGCCTATCCGGGTGACGTGTTCTACCTCCACTCCCGCCTGCTGGAACGTTCGGCCAAGCTGAACGAGGACAACGGCTCGGGCTCGCTGACGGCTCTGCCGGTCATCGAAACCCAGGGCGGCGACGTGTCGGCCTTCATTCCGACCAACGTGATCTCGATCACCGACGGCCAGATCTTCCTCGAGACCGAACTGTTCTTCCAGGGCATCCGCCCCGCCGTGAACACCGGTCTGTCGGTCGCCCGCGTGGGCTCGTCCGCGCAGACCAACGCGATGAAGTCGGTCGCGGGCTCGGTGAAGCTGGAGCTGGCGCAGTATCGCGAAATGGCGGCCTTCGCGCAGTTCGGCTCGGACCTCGACGCCGCCACCCAGCGCCTGCTGAACCGTGGTGCGCGCCTGACCGAGCTGATGAAGCAGCCGCAGTATTCGCCGCTGACCAACGCGGAAATCGTCTGCGTGATCTTCGCCGGCATCAACGGCTACCTCGACAAGCTGCCGGTCGGTGACGTGGGTCGCTTCGAGCGGGGTCTCGTGACCTTCCTGCGCTCCAAGAAGCAGGACGTTCTCGACTGGATCACCAACGAGGATCCCAAGGTCAAGGGCGACGCCGCGGACAAGATCAAGGCTGCACTCGACGAATACGCCGCCGATTTCGCCTGAGGGGTCTGACTGATGCCCAATCTCAAGGACCTCAAGAACAGGATCGCGTCGGTCAAATCGACCCGCAAGATCACCAAGGCGATGCAGATGGTCGCCGCCGCGAAACTGCGCCGGGCGCAGGAGTCGGCGGAGATGGCGCGCCCCTACGCGGAAAAGATGGAGGCCGTCATGTCCGGCCTCGCCCGCGCCGTGGGCGACAGCGAGGGGGCCCCGCGCCTTCTGGCGGGAACCGGCAAATCGGACGTGCATCTGCTGGTCGTCATGACCGCAGAGCGCGGCCTGTGCGGCGGCTTCAACTCGTCGATCGTGAAGCTGGCGCGCACGCGCATCTCCGAGCTTCTGCGCGACGGCAAGACGGTCAAGATCCTGACCGTCGGCAAGAAGGGCCGTGAGCAGCTCAAGCGCGACCACGCCGACAAGTTCGTCGGTCATGTCGACCTGAGCGAGGTCAAGCGCCTCGGCTATGCGGATGCGGCGGGTATCGCCGCGGACGTTCTGGGCCGCTTCGACGCGGGCGAGTTCGACGTGGCGACGATCTTCTTCAACCGCTTCCAGTCGGTGATCAGCCAGATCCCGACCGCGACGCAGGTGATCCCGGCGCAGTTCGACACGGCCGGGGATGCAGGCGAGGATACCGGCCCGCTCTACGACTACGAACCCTCGGAAGAGGCGGTGCTGGAAGACCTGCTGCCGCGTGGCGTGGCGACCCAGATCTTCACCGCGCTCCTGGAAAACGCCGCCTCGGAGCAGGGCGCGCGGATGTCCGCGATGGACAACGCGACCCGCAACGCGGGCGACATGATCGAGCGGCTGACGATCGAATACAACCGCTCGCGTCAGGCCGTCATCACCAACGAGCTGATCGAAATCATCTCGGGCGCCGAAGCGCTCTAAGACACCGGAGACACGACACATGGCAAATGAAGTCGGAAAAATCACCCAGGTCATCGGCGCCGTCTGCGACGTGCAGTTCGACGGCCACCTGCCCGAGATCCTGAACGCGCTCGAGACCGACAACAACGGCAAGCGCCTGGTTCTCGAGGTCGCGCAGCACCTCGGCGAAGGCACCGTGCGCTGCATCGCGATGGACGCGACCGAGGGTCTCGTGCGCGGTCAGTCGGTCAGCGACACCGGCAAGCCGATCTCGGTTCCGGTCGGCTCGGCCACGCTTGGCCGCATCCTCAACGTCGTGGGCGAGCCCGTGGACGAAGGCGGCCCGGTCGAGGCGGATGAATACCGCGCGATCCACCAGCCCGCGCCCGAGTTCAACGACCAGTCCACCGAGTCCGAGATCCTCGTGACCGGCATCAAGGTCGTGGACCTGCTGGCTCCCTACGCGAAGGGCGGCAAGATCGGCCTCTTCGGCGGTGCCGGCGTGGGCAAGACGGTTCTCATCATGGAACTGATCAACAACATCGCCAAGGTGCACTCGGGCTACTCCGTGTTCGCCGGCGTGGGCGAGCGGACCCGTGAGGGCAACGACCTCTACCACGAGATGATCGAGTCGAACGTGATCAAGCCCGACAACCTGGCCGACAGCCAGGTGGCGCTGGTCTACGGCCAGATGAACGAACCGCCGGGCGCACGTGCGCGCGTCGCGCTGACCGGCCTCACGCTGGCCGAGCAGTTCCGCGATGCCTCGGGCACCGACGTTCTGTTCTTCGTCGACAACATCTTCCGCTTCACGCAGGCGGGCTCCGAGGTGTCGGCGCTTCTGGGCCGTATCCCCTCGGCCGTGGGCTACCAGCCGACGCTGGCCACCGACATGGGCGCGATGCAGGAACGC
>JAOARA010000078.1 GCA_025211115.1 Roseicyclus sp.
CCCCCCCCCCGGCCCCCCGCCCCCCCGGCGACGCCGCAGGCGGCGCAATCCCAAGACAACCGACGCCGCAGGCGGCGCAACCCCTGTCAGGGTCTCAGAACGGACCGTCCTCCAGCACGCCATCGGCCGACATCTGCGCATAAAGCAGCCCCTCGCGCAGCCCGCGGTCGGCCACGCTCAACCGGTCCGTGGGCCAGGCCCGCAAAAGCGCCTGCAGGATCGCCGCGCCCGACATGATCAGCGTCTGCCGGTCGCGCCCGATGCGCGGGTCGCGCCGCCGCCCCTCGGGGCCGAGCGCGAGATATTGCTGGATCACGCTGTCGATCTGGTCGGAGGTCATCCGCAACCCGTCCACCTTGTTGCGGTCATAGCGGCGCAACCCGAGATGCGAGGCCGCCACCGTCGTGACCGTGCCGCTGGTGCCGATGATCTGGAACCCCTCGCGCGCCTGGTCGGCGGCGTCGTCATAAGGCGAGAAGGCGGCGAGCTGTTCCTCGAAATACCAGCTCATCAGCGCGAAGCGCGCGCCATCGTCGGCCACGTCGGAATACATGTCCTTCAGTGTCGCCACACCCAATGGAATGGAAATCCAGTCCACCACCTTGGCGCGCGGGAACACCGTCTCCTCGTGGTCGAAGCCCTGGTGCAGCCGCATGATCGCGCGCGGCCGTTCCACCCGCGGCACGCGGGAAAGGTCGATCCACACCAGCTCCGTCGAGCCGCCGCCGATATCCACGACGAGCAACTGCTCGGTCTTCATCGAGACCAGCGGCGCGCAGGAGACGACGGCCAGCCGCGCCTCCTCCTCCGGCTCGATGATCTCGAGCGCCAGCCCCGTCTCGCGCTGCACCACGGCGATGAACTCGGCGGCATTGGTCGCCCGCCTGCAGGCCTCGGTGGCGACCAGCCGCATCCGGCTGACCTGGTGCTTGGCCAGTTTCCTCTGGCAGATCTTCAGCGCCCCCACCGTGCGCGCCATCGAGGCGCGGCTGAGCCGCCCCGAGGCCTCCAGTCCCTGCCCCAGCTGCACGCTTTTCGAGAAGGAATCCACGACATGCAACTGGTTGCCCTTGGGCTGGGCGATCAGCATGCGGCAGGAATTCGTGCCCAGATCGAGCGCGGCATAGAGATCGGCCGGATCGGGCCGGGATGCGGGCGCAAGGCGCCGTTCGACAGTCGGTGCCGGGACCGGGGAAAGCGGTGCGACCGGGGCCACGGCTCTGGGGAACGGACCGGCGCCGCCTTTGCGCTTGCGCGACATGCGGGCCTCCGAATTTCGTGTCGGGGGCACAGTAGCAAGCGGCGGGCGGCGTCACAATGGGGTCCTCGCCCCCGCGCCGCGGCGGACCGGGCGGCGTCATGGGCCGACTCAACATCTTCATGAGAATTTTGGGCGCTGCGCTGCCTCGCCCTCGGCGGGTGCGGCGGCTATCTCTGGGCCATGCCGGTGGTCGCTCCCGCCCCGGCTTGTGTCGAAATTGGAGTGTGCCGCCCGACGCGCCTCGCCTATGGTGCGCCAACCGCAGCCGCTCCGCCCCCGGAAAGGACCCCGCCAATGCCCAATGTCACCCATGTCTTCTGGCGCGATATCCCCGCCCAGGTCATCGTGGGCAAGGGCCGCCGTGGCTCCAAGGCCGTGCTGCCCGAACGTTTCGAGCAGGCCATCGACCGCTGCGCGATGAAGATCGGCGCCAAGGACGAGGATGCCTATCTCGCCGAATGGCGCCGCGTGGACGCGGGCGAGATCGAGGGCGACCCCGATCAGATCGCCGCCGCCGAGGCCGCCCGCCTCGACGCCGCCTACGACACCGACCGCATCAAGCGCCTGATCGACGCCGACGGCTTCGACAGGCCCGACACAGACGCCGCCTGAGGCCATGGCCTCGATCTGGGAGACAGCGATGGCACTTCTGAAATTCCGCAGCCGTGACACGGCCCCGGCCACCCCGGCCAACCCCGGCATCGAAGCCCTGCTTCAGGACTACTCGATCGAGGTGATGCCGCGCACCGCCGAAAAGGTCGAGGATTTCCGCGACCTGCTGCCCGCGGGCACCCGCGTCTACATCGCCCATATCGACGGCACCCCCTTCGACGAGATGCTGGCCACCGCCCGCCGCCTGCGCGACGAGGGCTTTGAGCCGATGCCGCATTTCCCCGCCCGCTCGATCCCCGACCGCGCCACGCTGGCCGATTGGGTCGCGCGCTACCGCGGCGAGGCGGGCGTGAAACAGGGCCTGATCCTTGCCGGCGGCATCCCCACGCCGCGCGGCGCGTTCCACTCCTCCATGCAATTGCTGGAAACCGGCCTTTTCGACGGGTTCGAGCGCCTGCATGTCGCGGGCCACCCCGAGGGCAACCGCGACATCGACCCCAAGGGCGGCGAGGCCGAGGTGATGGCCGCGATCAAGTGGAAACAGGAATTCGCCGACCGCTCGGACGCGGCCTTCGCCATGGCCACGCAATTCGCCTTCGAGGCGGGTCCGGTGCTCGACTGGGCCGACCGTCTCCAGGCGGCGGGCGTCACCATGCCCGTCCATCTGGGCATCGCGGGCCCCGCGAAGCTTCAGACGCTGATCAAGTTCGCCATCGCCTGCGGCGTCGGCCCCTCGCTCTCGGTCCTGCAGAAGCGCGCCAAGGATGTGTCCAAGCTCCTCCTGCCCTTCGAGCCGACCGAGATCCTGACAGCGCTGGCCAAGGCGAAGGCCGAGGGCCGCGGCGCGAACATCGAGCGCATCCATTTCTTCCCGCTGGGCGGCATCAAGACCAATGCCACCTGGGCCATCGAGAACGGCGGCGCGGCAGCGCGCCCGGCCTCCCAATCCTGAGAAAGAGCAGAGCAGACATGACCCGCACCGTTATCGAGTCGCAAACGAAAACCACCGTGATCGGCTTCGATCAGCCGTTCTGCGTGATCGGCGAGCGGATCAACCCCACCGGCCGCAAGATCCTGAACGAAGAGCTCGAGCGCGGCGATTTCTCCCGCGTGGAATCGGACGCCATCGCCCAGGTGGCGGCAGGCGCCACCGTGCTCGACATCAACTCGGGCGCGGTCTTCTCCAACAAGATGGGCGAGGATGCCCGCTACGCCGACAACAATTTCGTCGAGCCGATGCTGATGCCCGAGCTGATCCGCGTCGTGCAAGGCGTCACCGATTGCCCGCTCTGCATCGACAGCTCGGTCCCCGGCGCGCTCGAGGCGGGGCTCGAGGCCGCCAATGGCCGCCCCCTCCTGAACTCGGTCACGGGCGAGGAAGAGCGGCTGGAACTCGTCCTGCCGCTGGTCAAGAAATACAACGTGCCGGTCGTGGCGATCTCCAACGACGACACCGGCATTTCCGAAGACCCCGAGGTCCGCTTCGCCGTAGCCAAGAAGATCGTGGAGCGCGCCGCCGATTTCGGCATCCCCGCCCATGACATCGTGGTCGACCCGCTGGTCATGCCCATCGGTGCCATGGCGACGGCGGGCCAGCAGGTCTTCACCCTCGTGCGTCGCCTGCGCGAGGAGCTGGGCGTGAACACGACCTGCGGGGCCTCCAACATCTCCTTCGGGCTGCCGAACCGGCACGGGATCAACAACGCCTTCCTGCCCATGGCCTTCGGCGCGGGCATGACCAGCGCGATCATGAACCCCGTCGCCCTGCCCGTCGGCCCCAAGGCCATCGCCGAGAAAAAGGCCGCGGTCGAGGCTGCGGGCGTGATCCTGCCGCCCGACATGGATGACGAGACCTTCGTCAAGCTCTTCGGCATGGGCTCGACCAAGCCGCGCCCCGGCAAGGAGATGGAGGCGATCCGCGCCGCGAATTTCCTGCTCAACCAGGACGATGGCGGGGCCGCCTGGATCAAGTTCAACCAGGACCCCGACGCCGCGCTGCGCGGCGGGCGCGCGGGCGGGCGGCGGCGTCGCGCAGGCTGATGGCTGTTAACCCGGCATTTACGGGACTCGGGTCAGGGTCGGGGCATGTCGATGCTCAGACCCGTCCTTCCCGTGCCGAGCGCCCCATGGGTGCATCAGGTGTTTTCCGCCAAGACCGTGCAATATGGCGGTGTCGTCCGGCGCTCGCTGCGCTGGGTCGAGGCCGAGGTCGGCCGCGCCAGCTTCGAGGACGAGGTGCGCCGCCGCGGTTGGCACCTTGTCGAATGCAACGGTCAGCTCGTGGTGTTCTGCACGCGGCGCCCGATCCAGGTGCTGTTCTGAAGCGAAAATTCGTA
>JAOARA010000079.1 GCA_025211115.1 Roseicyclus sp.
CGCCCTCGCCCAGCTGCGCCAACGCCTCGGCGCAGCGTTCGGTGCCGTTGCGCGCCTCGGAGGAGGTCATAAGCACCTGCGCGCCAAAGCTGCGGGCAGCCTCCGCGATGCGGTCGTCATCGGTGGCGACATGCACCGCGTCGAACCCATCCACCGCCATGGCCGCGCGCCAACTCCGCTCGATCAGGCTCCGGGCGACCCCGGTCGCACCGCGCAGCAGGGCCAGCGGCTTGCCCGGATAGCGGGTCGAGGCATAGCGCGCAGGGATGACGCAATGCACGCTCATGCCGGTTGCAGCTCCACGCCCGGCGCATGGGCGATGAAGAAGCCATTGGCGAAGCCCGGCTTGCCATAGGCAAAGGGCGCGTGATCCTCGAAGCGGATCACATGGCCCCCCGCCCCGCGCAGCACCGCGTCGCCCGCCGCCGTGTCCCACTCCATCGTGCGGCCGAGCCGCGGGTAAAGATCGGCCTCGCCGGTGGCGACAAGGCAGAACTTCAGCGACGATCCCGCGCTCTTCATGTCCGCCACGGCATATTTGCCGATGTAGTCATCCGTCGCCGCGTCGCGGTGCGATTTCGACGCCACGACGAACAGCGCAGAATTGTCCGGCGTTCTGACCCTGATCGGCGTGACAGACCCTGTTTCGTCGGGGTCGAACGGCCCCGCCTCCTCCACGCTCCGCCCCTCGGCATCGGTGTAGAAAAGCCGCCCCTTGGCGGGCGCATAGACCACCCCGCGGACCGGCACGCCGTCCTCGACCCAGGCGATGTTCACCGTGAAATCGCCGCGGCGCTGGACGAATTCCTTGGTCCCGTCCAGCGGATCGACGATCAGGAAACTGGTCACCTGCTGGTCATGGCTGCCCGATTGCTCCTCGGTCACCAGCGCCAGGTCAGGAAACGCCGCGCGCAGCCGTGCCGAGATCAGCGCATCCGCGGCTTCGTCGGCCTCGGTCACCGGGCTGTCGTCGGATTTCGCCTTCACCTCGAAATCATCGGCCCCGTAAATCTCCATGATGCGGTCGCCCGCCTCGATCGCGGCCTTGCGAAATACCCGCATCATTTCTGCGTAATCCAAAAGCGCCTCCATTTGGCCTTGATTGTGTGCTATGGCTTTGCGCGTTATCGTCGCCCACGCCTACCGGAGCAAGGGCCGAGAGCGTCTGGGTAAGAGTAAGGGGCACAGCCTTCATGTTCGAGGCACGGCGCACGCAATCGACCTTCAGCCTTGCGCTGAACACGCTGCAACTCGCCTATATCTCGGCGGCGCGGCAGGTGCGCCAGACCCACCGCAACGCGGTCTGGGCGATCCTGCTCAAGGTGATGCAGTCGCTGCTCTTCATCGCGGCCTTTTACGTCATGTTCACCGTTCTGGGTCAGCGGTCGGTCTCGGTGCGCGGCGATTTCATGCTGTATCTTCTGACCGGCATCTTCGCCTATCTCACCCACATCCAGGCCGTGCGCCAGATGATGAACGCCGAAAGCTCCACCTCGGCGATGATGCAGCACGCGCCGATGAACACGCTCGTCTCGATCCTGTCGACCGCGCTCAGCTCGCTCTATGCCCAGACCATGAGCCTTTTCGTGCTGCTGCTGGTCCTGCACACGATGTTCAACCCGGTGGTGATCCACGACTGGCCCAGCGCCTTCATGATGTTCCTTCTGGCCTGGGCCTCGGGCTGCGCGATCGGGCTGGTGCTGATGGCGGCAAAGCCCTGGGCCCCCGAAGTCGTGAACATCATCCAGCTGGTCTACATCCGCGCCAACATGATCGCCTCGGGCAAGATGTTCGTCGCCAACATGCTGCCCCCCTCGGTCATCGCCTTTTTCGACTGGAACCCGATCTTTCACGTCATCGACCAGGGGCGGGGGTTCGTCTTCGTCAATTACTTCCCGCATCACAGCAACTGGCAGTATCCGCTCTATTTCACCCTCGTGACGCTGATCATCGGCTTCATGGCCGAGGCCTATACCCGCAAGCATGCCTCTTCCAGCTGGGCGGCCGGGCGCTAATCCACCACCCGCAGCGTCAGGTTGATCCGCCCGCCGCGCGGCAACAGCGTGGACGAGCCAAAGCGCAGCCTGTCGATGCCGTGATGCGCCAGCCGTGCCGCGCCGCCCATCACCGCGACATCGCCCGAGCGCAGCCAGATCGACCGCGTCGGCCCGCCCCGCTCGACCCCGCCCACGCGAAACAGCGCCTCGTCCCCCAGTGAGATCGAGACGACCGGCATCTCGAAATCGGCCTCGTCCCGGTCCTGGTGCAGGCCCATCTTCGCCCCCTCGCCGTACCAGTTCACGAGGCAGCATTGCGGATCACGCTCCACGCCCGAGACCGCCCGCCACACCGCCAGCACCGAGGCCGGGATCGGCGGCCACTCCGTGCCCGTGGGGTGGCGCATCTCGTAGCGATAGCCCTTGCGGTCCGAAACCCAGCCATAGCGCCCCGCCGCGGTCATCCTGCCCGACATCTTCCGCCCGCGCGGCGTTTCCGGCGTGAAGAACGGTGCCGCCGCCGCGACGGCGCGGATATCCTCGACCATCGCCGCCTGCGCGCCCGCGTCCAGCCAGCCGGGCCAGACCGTCACACCGCCGACATCCACGCTCTCCGACATGCGAATTTTCCCCCGTTTTCCACGCAGCGGCCCCGCTTGCAGGCCCCTGACCCCCCTCCTATATACCCTCCGAACCGGTCGGGCGTGCTTCCCGGCCAAATCAAACAGGATCACGAAGGCGGCATTGGGGGCCGAAGCGGACCCGACACCGCCCGTTCGCTTGAAAGAAGGGACCAGACCGACATGGCCAAAGTCATTGGTATCGACCTCGGCACCACCAACTCCTGCGTTGCCATCATGGACGGCAGCCAGCCCCGCGTCATCGAGAACTCCGAAGGCGCGCGCACCACGCCCTCCATCGTGGGCTACACCGAGGATGAGCGTCTCGTGGGTCAATCCGCGAAGCGCCAGGCGGTGACCAACCCCGAGAACACCATCTTCGCCGTCAAGCGCCTGATCGGCCGCCGTCTCGGCGACGCCGAGGTGGAGAAGGACAAGAAACTTGTCCCCTACAAGATCGTGGACGGCGGCAACGGCGACGCCTGGGTCGAGGTGCGCGGCGAGAAGTTCAGCCCCTCGCAGATCTCGGCGCAGATCCTGACCAAGATGAAGGAAACCGCCGAAAGCTACCTCGGCGAAGACGTCACCCAGGCCGTCATCACCGTGCCCGCCTATTTCAACGACGCCCAGCGCCAGGCGACGAAAGACGCCGGCAAGATCGCGGGCCTCGAGGTGCTGCGCATCATCAACGAGCCGACGGCCGCGGCGCTGGCCTATGGTCTCGACAAGAAGGATTCGAAAACCATCGCGGTCTATGACCTCGGCGGCGGCACCTTCGACATCACCATCCTGGAAATCGACGACGGCCTCTTCGAGGTGAAATCGACGAACGGCGACACGTTCCTCGGCGGCGAAGATTTCGACATGCGGATCGTCAACTACCTCGCCGACGAGTTCAAGAAAGAGCACGGCGTCGACCTGACGACCGACAAGATGGCACTCCAGCGCCTCAAGGAAGCGGCGGAAAAGGCCAAGATCGAGCTCTCCAGCTCGTCCCAGACCGAGATCAACCAGCCCTTCATCTCGATGGGCTCGAACGGCCAGCCGCTCCACATGGTCATGAAGCTGACCCGTGCCAAGCTGGAAAGCCTGGTGGGCGACCTGATCAAGTCTTCGATGAAGCCCTGCGCCGCCGCCCTCAAGGATGCGGGCCTGTCCAAGGGCGACATCGACGAGGTCGTCCTCGTCGGCGGCATGACCCGTATGCCCAAGGTGGTCGAGGAAGTGACCAACTTCTTCGGCAAGGAGCCGCACAAGGGCGTGAACCCCGATGAGGTCGTCGCCCTCGGCGCCGCGATCCAGGCCGGCGTTCTGCAGGGTGACGTCAAGGACGTCGTCCTTCTCGACGTCACGCCGCTCTCGCTCGGCATCGAGACGCTGGGCGGTGTCTTCACCCGCCTGATCGACCGCAACACGACGATCCCGACGAAAAAGGCGCAGATCTTCTCGACCGCGGAAGACAACCAGAACGCGGTGACCATCCGCGTCTTCCAGGGTGAGCGCGAGATGGCCGCCGACAACAAGATGCTCGGCCAGTTCAACCTCGAGAACATCCCGCCCGCCCCGCGCGGCGTGCCGCAGATCGAGGTGACCTTCGACATCGACGCCAACGGCATCGTCTCGGTCGGCGCCAAGGACAAGGGCACCGGCAAGGAGCAGAAGATCACGATCCAGGCCTCGGGCGGTCTGTCCGACGAGGATATCGAGCGCATGGTGAAGGAGGCCGAGGAAAACGCCGACGCCGACAAGCAGCGCCGCGAACTGGTCGAGACCACGAACCAGGCCGAAAGCCTGATCCACGCCACCGAGAAGAGCCTCGAGGAACATGGCGACAAGGTCGACCCCTCCACCGTCGAGGCGATCGAGCTGTCCATCAAGAACCTCAAGGAGCAGCTCGAGACCGGCGATGCCGGCAAGATCAAGGGCGGCATCCAGAACGTGACCGAGGCGTCGATGCGCCTGGGCGAGGCGATCTACAAGGCGACGCAGGACAGCGCCGAAAGCGACGACGACGACACCGACAACGCGCGCCCCGTGGATGACGACATCGTCGACGCCGATTTCGAAGACCTCGACGACGACCGCAAGCGCGGCTGATCGCGTGACGTGACCCTCATGAGACCGGCCGGGGCCCATCCCTGGCCGGTCCCTGCGTTCAAGGAAAGGGCGACATGGCAAAGCGCGATTACTACGAGGTGCTCGGAGTCTCGAAAGGCGCCTCTGCCGACGAGATCAAGAAGGGCTATCGCACCAAGGCGAAAGAGCTTCACCCCGACCGCAACGCCGACAACCCCGACGCCGAAAACCAGTTCAAGGAAGTGAACGAGGCTTACGACGTCCTGAAAGACCCCGACAAGAAGGCGGCCTATGACCGCTTCGGTCACGCGGCTTTCGACGGCGGCATGGCAGGCGGCGCGCGCGCCGGCGGCTATGGCGGGCGGCCGGGACAGGGCGATTTCGCCTCGGCCTTCTCCGACGTGTTCGAAGACCTCTTCGGCGACTTCATGGGCGGCCAACGCGGCGGCGGCGGACGCAGCCGGGCCAGCCGCGGCTCCGACCTGCGCTACAACCTGAAAATCAGCCTCGAAGAGGCACATTCGGGTCTGTCCAAGCAGATCACCGTTCCCACCTCGGTCGCCTGTGGCTCCTGCAACGGCTCGGGCTCCGAGGGCGGCGCGGAACCCACCACCTGCCCCACCTGTTCCGGCATGGGCAAGGTCCGCGCGCAACAGGGCTTCTTCACGGTCGAACGCACCTGCCCGCCCTGTTCGGGCATGGGCCAGATCGTCAAGAACCCCTGCCGCACCTGCGGCGGTGCCGGTCGCCAGCAAAAGGACCGCGCGCTGTCGGTGAACATCCCCGCCGGTGTCGAGACGGGCACCCGCATCCGCCTGTCCGGCGAGGGCGAGGCCGGTCTGCGCGGCGGGCCTGCGGGCGACCTCTACATCTTCATCGAGGTGGCCGACCATCCGCTGTTCCAGCGCGACGGCATCGACCTTTTCTGCCGCGTGCCGGTCTCCATGACCAAGGCCGCCCTCGGCGGCGAGGTCGAGGTGCCCACGATCGACGGCGGCCGTTCGCGCGTGAAAGTGCCCGAGGGGTCGCAATCCGGCCGCCAGATGCGCCTGCGCGGCAAGGGCATGCCCCAGCTCCGCGGCCCCGGCGTCGGCGACATGTATATCGAGCTGGCCGTCGAAACCCCGGTCAAGCTGACCGCGGAGCAAAAAGAGCTTCTCAGGAAGTTCGAGGAGATCGGCAACCAGACCAACAACCCCAACGCCAGCGGGTTCTTCGACAAGGTCAAGAATTTCTGGGACGGGATGACGGGCTGACGCTCAGACGCCGGTAAACACCATGTCCACGGCGCGGAGGATGGCATAATCCTCCGCGCTCAGATCGGCGATCTCCTCTTGCAAAGCCTGTGACGGGACAGCACCCATATGGGTCGTCAAAAGGCTCATTCGCATCCCGTTGATCACGAAAACCGGCGTCGCATCCCCGAGAAGCGGCCCGGTCTCGGCTTCAGGCACAAGGCGCGCGACGATTCGGGTGGTCGTCCGGATGTGGTCGGTTTGAAGATCGACCACCAACTCGCCCCGAGGCAATCGGTAAACCCGGTATTGCGCCATCAATCGACCTTCAGCACCTGGTAATCGGCCAAGGGCAACCCGTTCTGGTCGACCCAATCATTAAGGCGCTGCAGCGCCTCGGCATTCTCCCTCTGCCACGCCTCCTGCTGCGCCTTGCGCAGGGCCTCCTCGGCGATGGCCGAGACGTTCATCCCCCGCGCGCGCGCACCGCCCAGAACCTTGGCGTCGACACTGATGTTCGTCCGTTGCTTGCCCATGATATGCGCCCTCCGTGTGCAGCGATCATACACACGATTGCCGCACATCCCAAGCCCGCGTGCCGTATGCACGCGGTGTGTACAGGGTGTGTACGCGCTGTGACTCCGGTCAGCGCCGCCCGATCTCGCAGGCCGCCATCACCGCCATGTTCAGGATGTCATTCGCGGTCGAGACCGTCGAACAGATCTGGATCGGGCTTTTCAGCCCGGTCAGGATCGGCCCGATCACCGTCGCGCCCGCCATTTCCTGCATCAGCTTCACGCTGATCGACGCCGAGTGCCGCGCGGGCACGACCAGCACGTTGGCAGGCCCCGACAGCCGCGTGAACGGGTATTGCGCCATCACGTCAGGGTTCAGCGCGACATCGACGGCCATCTCGCCATCATATTCAAAATCCACGCCTTTCTGGTCCAGCACCTCGGGCGCGCGGTGCATCTTCTCGGACCGTTCACTGACCGGATAGCCGTAGGTCGAGAAACTGACGAAAGCGACCCGCGGCTCCAGCCCCAGGTCGCGGGCCACCTGCGCGCCGCGCTCGGCGATCAGCGCCAGGTCCTCTTTCTCGGGCCATTCATGCACCAGGGTATCCCCGATCAGCACGATCCGCCCCTTGTGCAGCAGAGCGGTCACGCCGACCGCCCCGTCCTGCGCCCGCGCGTCAAAGACTTTGCCAATCAGATCAATCACATGCGCCGATTTCCGCGTCGCCCCGGTGACCAGCGCATCGCCATGCCCATGCGCCAGCATCAAGGCCGAGAACACATGCCGATCCCGCGCCGCAAGCCGGTGAATATCCGCCCGGTCATGCCCCTTGCGCTGCAGCCGTTGGTAAAGGAACGACTTGTAGCTCTCGAGATGCCTGGTGTTGGCGGCGTTCACCACCTCCAGCTCCCGCACCGCGTCGGCAAGCCCCGCCGCCGACAGCTTTTCCTTCACATCCGCCTCGCGCCCCACGACCAGCGCCTTGCCCAGCCCCTGCCGCTGATAGGCCACCGCGGCGCGCAGCACGCGCACGTCATCGCCCTCGGCAAAGATCATCCGCGCCTGCGCCGATTTCGCCCGCGCATAGATCCCCTGCAGGATCGAGCTTGTCGGGTCCATCCGCGCGCGCAAGCCCTTGGCATAGCCCTCGAGATCCACGATGGGCCGCCGCGCGACGCCCGTATCCATCCCGGCGCGCGCCACCGCGGGCGGGATCGTGTAGATCAGCCGCGGATCGAAGGGCGTGGGGATGATGTAATCCCGCCCAAAGGCCAGCTTGCGCCCGTAGGCCATCGCCACCTCGTCCGGTACATCCTCCCGCGCCAGTTCGGCCAGCGCATGGGCGCAAGCGATCTTCATCTCGTCATTGATCGCGCGGGCGTGGATATCCAGCGCCCCGCGGAAAAGATACGGGAATCCCAGAACGTTATTGACCTGGTTGGGATAATCCGACCGCCCTGTCGCCACGATCGCATCCACGCGCACCTCGTGCGCCTCTTCCGGCGTGATCTCGGGGTCGGGGTTGGCCATGGCGAAGATGACCGGGTTGTCGGCCATCGACTTCACCATCTCGGGCGTCACCGCACCCTTGACCGACACGCCAAGGAACACGTCCGCGCCTACCATCGCCGCTTCCAGCGTGCGCAGCTCGGTCTTGACCGCATGGGCCGATTTCCACTGGTTCATGCCCTCGGTGCGGCCCTGCCAGATCACGCCCTTGGTGTCGCAAACGATGCAGTTCTCGTGGCGCGCGCCCATGGTCTTGAGCAGCTCGATACAGGCAATCCCGGCGGCACCTGCGCCGTTCAGCACGATGCGGCAATCCTCGATCTTCTTGCCCGAGATATGCAACGCATTGATCAGCCCCGCGGCGCAGATCACGGCGGTGCCGTGCTGGTCGTCGTGAAAGACGGGGATGTCGCACTCTTCTTTCAGGCGCTGCTCGATGATGAAACACTCGGGCGCCTTGATATCCTCGAGGTTGATGCCGCCGAAGGTCGGGCTCATCAGCTTGACCGCGCGGCAGAACTCATCGGGATCTTCGGTGTCCAGCTCGATGTCGATGGAATTCACGTCGGCGAAGCGCTTGAACAACACCGCCTTGCCCTCCATCACCGGCTTGGAGGCCAGCGCACCGAGGTTGCCAAGGCCCAGAACCGCCGTCCCGTTCGAGATCACGGCGACAAGGTTGCCCTTGGTCGTGTAGTCAAAGGCCGTCTCGGGCCGCTCCGCGATCACCTCGCAGGGGACGGCGACGCCGGGGGAATAGGCAAGGCTCAGGTCGCGCTGCGTCGCCATCGGGACCGAGGCCGAGATGTCGATCTTTCCCGGAAACGGGTCGAGGTGATAGGCCAACGCCTCGTCACGGGTGATCTTCGTCTTGTCGGCCATGGCGCGGCGTCCTCCCTTTTGCCCGAAGGCCGGTTTATCCAACGTCACCCGCCCCGGCAACAAAAGCCTTTTGCCGCTTCAATCCCGCGCGCGCCTTGCGTAGGGTCCATGCGCGACTGCGGGGGGTGGCATGAGCCAAGTGACGCCGATGATGGCGCAATACCTGGAGATCAAGGGGCAGCATGCCGATGCGCTCCTGTTCTACCGGATGGGCGATTTCTACGAGATGTTCTTCGACGACGCGGTCGCCGCCGCCGCCGCGCTGGATATCGCGCTGACCAAGCGAGGGCAGCATGCGGGCGAAGACATCCCGATGTGCGGCGTGCCCGCGCATAGTGCCGAGAGCTACCTGTTGACCCTGATCCGCAAGGGGTTTCGGGTGGCGATCTGCGAGCAGATGGAAGACCCCGCCGAGGCGAAGAAGCGCGGCGGGTCCAAGGCCGTGGTCCGGCGCGAGGTGGTACGCCTGGTCACCCCCGGCACCCTGACCGAGGACACGCTGCTCGAGGCGCGGCGCCATAACTACCTTGCCGCCTTCGCCGAGATCCGGGGCGAGGGCGCGCTGGCCTGGTGCGACATCTCGACCGGCGATTTCCACGTCCTGCCCTGCCCGCCCGTGCGGCTTGGCCCTGAACTGGCCCGGCTCGCCCCGCGCGAGGTGCTGGTCTCGGACGGCATGTCGCCCGAGCGTATCACGGCGATGGAAGAGATCGGCGCGGCGGTCACGCGGCTTGCGCCCACCAGTTTCGACAGCCGCTCGGCCGAGGGGCGCATCGCGCGGCTGTTCTCGGTCGCCTCGCTCGACGGCTTCGGCAGCTTTACCCGGCCGGAGGTCGCCGCGATGGGCGCGCTGATCGACTATCTCGAGCTGACGCAAAAAGGCAGCCTGCCGCTTCTGCGCGCGCCGCGGCGGCAATCGGCGGGGCAGGTTCTGCAACTGGACGCCGCCACGCGGCGGAACCTCGAGCTGACGCAGGCGCTGTCTGGCGGGCGGGCGAACACGGTGCTGTCGGTCATCGACCGGACCCTGACCGCCGGGGGCGCGCGGCTGTTGGAGCGGCGCTTGTCGGGGCCGTCCACCGACCTTGGCGTGATCCGCGCGCGGCATGATGCGGTCGGGTTTTTCGTGTCTGACACGCTGATCAGAGACGAGATCGAGACTCATCTGCGCCGCATCCCCGACCTTGACCGCGCGCTGGCGCGGCTGGCTCTCGACCGCGGCGGGCCGCGCGACCTGGCCGCGATCCGGGACGGGCTGGCGGGGGCCGGGGCGCTGCACGCGGCCTTGGACAACGTCGATCTGCCCGAGGTGCTGGCCGAGGCAAAACAGGGTCTGACGGGCCATCAGACCCTGTCGGACCTGCTCGACCGCGCGCTTGTGGCCGAGCCGCCCGTGCAGCTGCGCGACGGCGGCAGCATTGCCCAAGGCTATAGCGAGGAGCTGGACGAGGTCCGCCGCCTGCGGGACGAGGGGCGCGGCGTCATCGGCGGGATGCAGGCCGAGTATATCGAGGCGACGGGGGTGTCGTCGCTCAAGATCAAGCACAACAACGTGCTGGGCTATTTCATCGAGACGACGGCGACCCATGCGCAAAAGATGCTGTCGCCGCCGCTGTCCGAACGCTTCATCCACCGCCAGACCACCGCCAACGCCGTGCGCTTCACCACGCTGGAGCTGTCCGAGCTGGAAACCAAGATCCTGAACGCCGGCAACCGCGCGCAAGAGATCGAGCGCGCGCTGTTCCAGTCGCTGCGCGAGGCGATCCTGGCCGAACACGACGCCATCGGCAGCACCGCCCGCGCGCTGGCCGAGCTGGACCTGTCCGCCGCGCTGGCCCGTCGCGCCGCCGAAGGGGGCTGGACGAGGCCTTCGATGCACGAAGACCGCCGCTTCGACATCGAAGGCGGGCGGCACCCGGTGGTCGAGGCCGCGCTGTCGCGCGAGGGCGCGCCCTTTGTCGCCAATGACTGCGGGTTGAACCCGGAGGGCGAGGGCGCCGCGATCACCCTTCTGACCGGGCCGAACATGGCCGGTAAATCCACCTACCTGCGCCAGAACGCCCTGATCGCGATTCTGGCTCTGATGGGCGGTTTCGTCCCTGCCGAACGGGCCGAGATCGGGCTTGTCAGCCAAGTCTTCAGCCGCGGTCGTGCCGCCGACGACCTTGCCCGCGGGCGGTCGACCTTCATGGTCGAGATGGTGGAACCCGCGACGATCCTGAACCAGGCCGACGACCGCGCGCTGGTCATCCTGGACGAGATCGGCCGCGGCACGGCGACCTATGACGGCCTCTCCATCGCCTGGGCCACGCTGGAACATTTGCACGAGGTGAACCGCTGCCGCGCGCTCTTCGCCACGCATTACCACGAGATGACCGGGCTGGCCGCGCGGCTACCGGGGCTGCGGAACGCGACGGTTGCGGTGAAGGAATGGCAGGGCGACGTGATCTTCCTGCACGAGGTGCGCGAGGGGGCCGCCGACCGGTCCTACGGGGTGCAGGTGGCGAAATTGGCGGGGCTGCCCGACAGCGTCATTGCGCGCGCCCATGACGTGCTCGAGGCGCTGGAAAAGGGCGAGCGCGAGGGCGGCGAGCGCAAGGCGGTGATCGACGATCTGCCGCTCTTCGCCGCCGCGCCGCCCAAGCCCGTGAAACAGGCAGGCCCCTCGCCCTTGCAAGAACGCCTCGCCTCCGTGCATCCCGACGAGATGACGGCGCGCGAGGCGTTGATGCTGCTCTACGAGTTGAAGGACCTGGCCGAGAAGCCTTAGCCGGGGTTCGACGATACGCCGACCTGCGCGGGCCGGACCAGCCGGTCATGCAGCAGGAAGCCCTCGGCCATCACCTGAAGGATTTCGCCCGCCTTGGTGCCGGGTACGGGCGCTTCGAACATCGCCTCGTGGCTTTGCGGATCGAACTGTTCGCCCACTTCGGGCACGATGGGCGTGACGCCGTGCTTGCCCAGAACCTTGAGCAATTCGCGCAAGGTCAGCTCGACCCCTTCCATCAGCGCCTTGTCGGCATCGCCCGCGGCC
>JAOARA010000080.1 GCA_025211115.1 Roseicyclus sp.
CTTCCATCTCGACCAGCTCGAGCAGTTCCTCGTCGTCGACCTGGTCGACCTTGTTGAGGAACACCACCAGCGCGGGCACGCCGCCCTGGCGGGCCAGCAGGCTGTGCTCGCGCGTCTGGGGCGTCGGGCCGTCGGCCGCGTTCACCACCAGGATCGCGCCGTCCATCTGCGCCGCCCCGGTGATCATGTTCTTCACGTAGTCGGCGTGGCCGGGGCAGTCGACGTGCGCGTAGTGACGGGTGTCGGTCTCGTATTCCACGTGCGCCGTCGAGATCGTGATCCCGCGCGCCTTTTCTTCGGGGGCGCCGTCGATCTGGTCATACGCACGGAAGTCGCCGAAATACTTCGTGATCGCCGCCGTCAGCGTCGTCTTGCCGTGGTCAACGTGACCGATCGTGCCGATATTGCAGTGCGGCTTGTTACGTTCAAACTTTGCCTTTGCCATGATGGCCTCCTTATCGGGTCGGTGGGGCAAAACCCCACCCTACGGTGGTGGGTAGGGCGGGTGTTACCCCGCCGCCCCGGTTAAGCGTATTTCGACTGGATCTCTTCCGAGATGTTCTGCGGAACCGGCTCGTAATGGTCGAACAGCATCGTGAACTGCGCGCGGCCCGAGGACATGGAGCGCAGCGTGTTGATGTAGCCGAACATGTTGGCGAGCGGCACGAAGGCGTTGATGACGATCGCGTTGCCGCGCGTCTCCTGCCCGGTCACCTGGCCCCGACGCGAGGTGAGGTCGCCGATGATGCCACCGGTGTAATCCTCGGGCGTCACGACCTCGACCTTCATGATCGGCTCGAGCAGCTTGGCGCCGGCCTTTTTCAGACCTTCGCGCATGCCCATCCGCGACGCGATCTCGAACGCCAGAACGCTGGAGTCGACGTCGTGGAACTTGCCGTCGATCAGGGCGACCTTGAAGTCGATCACCGGGAAGCCCGCGAGCGGACCGGAGTCCATCACCGACTTGATGCCCTTTTCGACGCCGGGGATGTATTCCTTCGGAACGGCACCGCCGACGATGCGGGACTCGAACGAGTAGCCCTCGCCCGGCTCGGTCGGAGTGATCTCCAGCTTGACCTCGGCGAACTGGCCCGAACCACCCGACTGCTTCTTGTGGGTGTAGGTGTGCTCGATCTTCTGGCTGATCGTCTCACGATAGGCCACCTGCGGCGCACCGATGTTCGCCTCGACCTTGAACTCGCGCTTGAGACGGTCGACGAGGATGTCGAGGTGAAGTTCGCCCATGCCCTTCATGATCGTCTGGCCCGACTCGAGGTCGGTTTCGACGCGGAAGGACGGGTCTTCGGCGGCAAGCCGCTGCAGGCCCTGGCTCATCTTCTCCTGGTCGGCCTTGGTCTTGGGCTCGACCGCGATCTCGATCACCGGATCGGGGAAGGTCATCGTCTCGAGGACGACCGGATCGGCCTTGTCGCAGAGCGTGTCACCGGTGGTGGTCTCTTTCAGACCGGCCAGCGCGATGATGTCGCCTGCGAAGGCTTCCTCGATCTCCTCGCGGTTGTTCGAGTGCATCATCATCATGCGGCCGATGCGCTCGTTGCGACCCTTGGTCGAGTTGAGGATCGAGTCGCCCTTGCGGAGCTGGCCCGAGTAGATCCGGGTGAAGGTCAGCGAGCCGACGAAGGGGTCGTTCATGATCTTGAACGCCAGGCCGGCGAAGGGCATCTTGTCGTCCGCGCGACGCGGGATGTTGCGCTCTTCGGACTCGTCGCCGGGCTTGAAGCCCATGTAATCGACCACGTCGAGCGGGCTCGGCAGGTAGTCGACAACGGCGTTCAGCAGCGGCTGCACACCCTTGTTCTTGAACGCGGAGCCGCCGAGGACCGGAACGAAGGTCATCGACAGGCAGCCCTTGCGGATCAGCTTGCGCAGCGTGGGGACGTCGGGCTCTTCGCCTTCGAGATAGGCTTCCATCGCCGCATCGTCCATTTCGACGGCGTTCTCGACCAGAACCGAGCGCCACTCGTCGGCGAGATCCTTGAGATCGTCGCGGATCGGCTGACGGACCCAGGACGCGCCGAGGTCTTCACCCTGCCACACCCACTCTTCCATGGTGACGAGGTCGACGATGCCTTCCAGCTTGTCCTCGGCCCCGATGGGGAAGTTCACGGGCACGGGGGTCGCGCCGGTGCGGTCCTTGATCATCTTCACGCAGTTGAAGAAGTCGGCGCCGATCTTGTCCATCTTGTTGACGAAGACCATCCGCGGAACCTTGTAGCGGTCGGCCTGGCGCCACACCGTTTCGGTCTGCGGTTCGACGCCGGCGTTCGCATCGAGCAGCGCGACCGCGCCGTCGAGAACGGCCAGCGAACGCTCCACCTCGATGGTGAAGTCGACGTGTCCGGGGGTGTCGATGATGTTGAAGCGGACCTTGGTGTCCGAGGTGCCCTCGGCGGTCGGGTCTTCCTGCCACTGCCAGAAGGTCGTGGTCGCAGCCGAGGTGATGGTGATCCCCCGTTCCTGCTCCTGCTCCATCCAGTCCATGGTGGCGGCGCCGTCATGCACTTCGCCGATCTTGTGCGAGCGGCCTGTGTAGTAAAGGATGCGCTCGGTCGTCGTGGTCTTGCCGGCGTCGATATGCGCCATGATGCCGAAGTTGCGGTAGCGCTCGAGCGGGTAATCGCGTGCCATGGGGGAGGTCCTCAGGCTTGGGTTTTCTGACAAGAGGGCGGCCCCGCTGCGGGGCCGCCTGTTCTGTTACCAGCGGTAATGGCTGAACGCGCGGTTGGCGTCGGCCATCTTGTGCGTGTCTTCGCGCTTTTTCACGGCGGAACCGCGCGAGTTCACGGCGTCGATCAGCTCGCCTGCGAGGCGCTCTTCCATCGTGTTCTCGTTGCGGGCGCGGCTGGCGTTGATCAGCCAGCGGATCGCCAGCGCCTCGCGGCGCTCGGGGCGCACTTCGACGGGAACCTGGTAGGTGGCACCACCGACGCGACGCGACCGCACTTCGACGGCGGGCTTCACGTTGTCCAGCGCTTCGTGGAAGACCTCCACGGGGGCGCGCTTGAGCTTGGCCTCGACCCGCTCGAAGGCGTTGTAGACGATGCGCTCTGCGACCGACTTCTTGCCGTCGATCATCAGGTTGTTCATGAATTTGGTCAGGACCGTATCGCCATACTTGGCATCGGGCAGGACCTGGCGCTTTTCAGCGGCGTGACGACGGGACATCTATATATCCTCTTACTTGGGGCGCTTGGCGCCGTATTTCGAACGACGCTGGCGGCGGTCCTTGACGCCCTGCGTATCGAGCACACCGCGCAGGATGTGGTAGCGCACGCCCGGAAGGTCTTTCACACGGCCGCCACGGATCAGGACAACCGAGTGCTCCTGAAGGTTGTGGCTTTCACCGGGGATGTAGCTGATCACCTCGTAGCCGTTGGTCAGGCGCACCTTGGCAACCTTCCGCATGGCCGAGTTCGGCTTCTTCGGCGTCGTCGTGTAGACGCGCGTGCAGACGCCGCGCTTCTGCGGGCAGGACTCCAGGTGCTGGGACTTGGAGCGTTTCACTTTGGGCTGCCGCGGCTTGCGGATCAGCTGTTGAATCGTCGGCATTCGGTTCCCCGTCTTGCTCTCTCATGTCGGCGGCGCCCCCGCGACATGCGCGAAAAACACCAAAGCCGCAAGCATCCCTTCCCTACCTGGAGGACGCTGCGGTGGAAGTTACAGAGGATCGGGGCACCTCAAACGGCCCGGATCATGACCACTACAATTCTGTTTGGGGCGCGGGCGTGACATAGGCACACTCCGGCCAAGTGGGGGCGCGTATAGGGGGAGTCGCCCTGGCTGTCAACAGCGCCGCGGCGCGGCGTCAGGTCGGCCCCTGCAGGGCCGCCCAACAGGCGCGAAACGCCTCGATGTCGATGGCGAAGCGGCGCGACAGCGCCTCGGCCAGTTCGGCCTCTCCCATCGGGATCGTCGCACCGGCGGCGAAGGGGGTCTTCGCGTCATTGGTGCCGTGATCGCCCCGGATGAACATCAGGCTGTCGGTCAGGTTCACATAAGGCACCCGCGACCAGATCTTGTGGTGCGGGAAATCCATGATGATGCCGGGGTCGTCCGGCCGCATGTAGAGCGCAAGGCCCGCGGACCAGCACAGCGTGTTGAGCGGGTGCAGATCGACGCGCCCGTCGGCCCGCCCCTCGATCACCACGCCCTTGCCGTGGTCGAGCGCCACCCGACCGTTCGGCCCTGCCAACCGCGCAAGCCGCGGCCAGTTGCGGCGCAGCTGCGCCACGTAGTCGACGGCAACGGCGTCGTCATCGTCCAGCCGGAACTCGGCCACGGCGGCGCGGGTGGTGTCGCGCGCGGACAAAAGCACATCGCGGCAGATCGCGCGGTGATCGTCGGGCGCGCGCCAATGCGGCCGTATCTGCGGCACCCCGGCGAAGAGCGCCTCCATCCGGCTGCGCCATGGCTCGGGGAAATCCTCGCCCAGCACGACATGGAGGGTGAAATCGGGATCGCTCTGACGCGCGATGCCGGGCAGCAGGATGCGCTCGAACCACAGGCAGCGCGTGTCCAGCCGGGCCGGGTCATAGAGCGCCGCGCGGCGTTCGGCGAGGCTGTCGTGATATTTCTTGAACCCGCCCGTGCAGGGCAGCGAGAACCGGCAAAGCCCCTGGACCTGCACCCCCTCAGCCATGGGGGGCGCCCGGAGTGACCGTGGCCTTCGCCGCCGCGCGGGCCGCGGCGCGGGCGACCATGCGTTCGCGCAGCAGCGTGAAGATGCCCGTGGCCATCACGATACCGCCGCCGATCAGCGCCAGCGTGTTGGGGAACTCGTCGAAGATCACGAGGCCCAGCAGCAGCGCGAAGATCAGCGAGGTATAGCGGAAGGGCGAGACGAAGCCGACATCGCCGATGCGCATCACCATGATGCCGAAGACATAGCCCGCGATGATCAGGACCGAGGCCGCCAGCGTCAGCGCGACCTCGTAAAGCCCCATCGCCGCCCAGGGCGTGAAGGCCGAGATGACGCCGCCGAAGACCGCCACCGCCGCCGCCGTCACCACGGCCACGGTCATCGACGGCACCTCGGGGGAGAAGGCGCGGGTCAGGAGGTCACGCGCGGTGATGATGACCACGGCCAGAAGCGCCAGAAGCGACCAGGCGTTGAACCCCTCGGTCCCCGGCTGGACGATCAGCATGACGCCCGCAAAGCCGATCAGGATCGCCGTCAACCGCCGCCAGCCGACCGGGTGGCCGAAGACGACCGCCGCGCCCAAGGTCACCGCCAGCGGCAGCGCGGCAAGGATCGCCGTGGCATTGGCAATCGCCATGTTCGTTAGCGCCATGAGGAAGGCGACCATCGCCGCCACCTCGGCCAGGGTGCGCCCCGCGACCAGCGGCCGGTCCCGGCGCGGTATGGCAAAGCGCAGGCCCGTGGTCATCTGCACCACGACCGCCAGCAGGATCGTGGTGGCGACACCGCGCAGGAACACGATCTGGAACAGCGGCACGGTTTCCGCCACCAGCTTTACGCAGGCGTCGTTCAGCGTGAAACCCGCCATCGACAGCGTCATGTAGAGCGCGCCCCTGAGATTGGGGCTGAGGGGGGCTGTCACGTCTGCTCTTCCATCAATTGTGCCATCATCGGCAAAAGCTTGCGGGGCGACAGGCCGAAGCGGTCGCGGAACTGCTTTTTCGCCTGCCACGCCGGCAGGGGGCGCGCATCGGGCGGGATCGAACGGTCGCTGTCGTTGTGGGAATGCAGCGTGCGCACGAACATGTAGTCGTTCGGGTCGATCCAGCAGCGCACCTGGCTGGCGAGCCTGCGGTGGTTCCAGCGGTAGATGTTGGCCATCCCCTCGGGCGTCGTGATCATCGCCGAGGCAAGGCCGAGGGGCTCTTTCTCGGAGAAATCCCAGAACTGCTCTTCCTCGTCGGGGCGGGCCATGTCCCAGTAGATGCCGCGGTGAAAGCAGATCGCGGCGGGGGTGTCCGCGTCGGCCCAGCCCAGCGTCAAGAGCTGGTCCGAGATCGCGCGCGTCCGCTCGATGTAGTCGCAGGCGACGGCGTCGTCATCGTCGATGCGGAACCCGGTGATATAGGGCGACGTCCCGTTCCACGCCCTGCGATAGGCGCGGCGGGTGGAGTTCAGCGGCCCCGCCGCCTCCAGCGTGCAGACCTCGAGGAAGGGGTATTGCTCCATCAGCCCCTTCAGCCGCTTGCGCCAGCGAAAGGGCATCGTGTCGCCGATCAGGGCGACAAGGCGGAAATCCGGGTCGGTCTGCGCGGCGAGCGACGGCAGGCAGATGTTCTCGAAGAACGCGAAGCGGCGCAGCATGCGCGGGACGGCATAGAGGATCTCGGCCGCGGTGTCGAAATCTCGCTTCTGCGTCTGGAACCCCCCTTCCCCGAGATAGGAGAAGCGGCAGACGCCGATGATCTGGTTGTCTTCGCGCGGGCTCATACGCCCGTATCTACTGCCCGATTGGGGCAGAGGCTAGGCAATCCGTGGGCCGGGCAACCGGCGTGTGCCGCCGCGGCGGGTCAGCCGGTGATCTCGAAGGCCACCGCCTCGGTCACCGCGCCCGGCAGTGCCGTCAGCCGGTCCACCCGCGCGGCGGGCGGGCCCGAGCGCATGGCGTCGATCATCGCCTCGACCGCGTCAGGCGGCCCTTCGACCAGCGCCGAGACGCTGCCGTCGGCCTCGTTCCTGACCCAGCCGACAAGGCCGTGCGCCTCGGCATGGCGGCGGGCCCATGCGCGGTAGGACACGCCTTGCACGCGGCCCATGACGGTGACGATCCTAGCTGTCGGTTCCGATGGCATGGCCCCTCCCCTCGTGCTGCTGCGGTTGCAGACCACAGGCTAGGGCGCATCGCGCCGGGGGCAAAACGCGAAACGCCCCGCCGGGTCGGGCGGGGCGTTCGCATCTCACGCGGAGGGGCCGATCACTCGGCGCTGTCCTCCTGCACCTCGGGCGTATCCTCGACCACCGGGGCGGCCAGCGCGGCGGCGGCTTCCGCCTCGGCGCGGGCGGCCTCGATCACGACCGAGTCGCGCTCCTTCGCGATGCGCTCGACCTTGTGGGTCGCGCCACCGGTGCCCGCCGGGATCAGGCGGCCCACGATGACGTTCTCCTTCAGGCCGACAAGCTTGTCGCGCTTGCCCTGAACCGAGGCCTCGGTCAGCACGCGGGTCGTCTCCTGGAAGGAGGCGGCCGAGATGAAGGACCGGGTCTGCAGCGACGCCTTGGTGATGCCGAGCAGGATCGGCTGACCCTCCGCCGGGCGACGACCATCGGCGATGGCCTTCTCGTTGGCGGTGTCCAGCTCGATCTTGTCGACATGCTCGCCCTTGAGAAGCGTCGTCTCCCCGCTGTCGAGGATCTCCCACTTCTGGAGCATCTGGCGCACGATCACCTCGATGTGCTTGTCGTTGATCTTCACGCCCTGCAGGCGATAGACCTCCTGCACCTCGTTGATCATGTACTCGGCCAGCGCCTCGACACCCATGATCGCAAGGATGTCATGCGGCGCCGGGTTGCCGTCCATGATGTAGTCGCCCTTCTGGACATAATCGCCCTCGGCCACCGGGATGTGCTTGCCCTTGGGCACCATGTATTCCGCGGGCTCGAGGCTTTCGTCGACGGGCACGATGGTGATCCGGCGCTTGTTCTTGAAGTCGCGTCCGAATTTCACGTAGCCGTCGATCTCGGCGATGATGGCGTGATCCTTGGGACGACGCGCCTCGAAGAGTTCCGCCACCCGCGGCAGACCGCCGGTGATGTCCTTCGTCTTGGCGCCTTCGCGCGGGATACGTGCCACGACCTCGCCGGCCTGGATGGTCTGACCGTCCTCGACCGACAGGATCGCGTCCACCGACATCAGGTAGGTGACCGGGTTGCCCTGTTCGTTGCGGACGGGCTCGCCATCGGTGTCGACGATCAGGATCTCGGGCTTCAGCTCGTTGCCCTTGGGGGCCGCGCGCCAGTCCGAGACGATCTTCTGCGTCATGCCCGTGGCATCGTCGGTCTCTTCGCGCATCGAGATGCCCGACATCAGGTCGACGAATTTCACCGTGCCCGCCTTCTCGGCGATGATCGGCAGCGTGTAGGGGTCCCACTCGAAGAGGCGGTCGCCACGACCGACGGTCTGGCCTTCCTCGACGTGGACCTTGGTGCCGTAGCCGAGCTTGAACGAGGCGCGCTCGACGCCCTGCTCGTCGGTCAGGACGATCTGCATGTTGCGGCCCATCACGACCTTTTCGCCCGCCGGGTTCGTCAGCAGGTTCGGGTTGGCGAAGGCCACGGTGCCCGCGACATTCGCCTCCTGGAAGGACTGCTGGCCACCCTGCGCCACGCCGCCGATGTGGAAGGTCCGCATCGTCAGCTGGGTGCCGGGTTCACCGATGGACTGCGCCGCGATGATGCCGACCGCTTCGCCGGTGTTCACCTTGGTGCCGCGGGCAAGGTCGCGCCCGTAGCAGGTGGCGCAGACGCCTTCCTCGGCCTCGCAGGTCAGCGGGCTGCGGATCTGGCAGGACTGCACGCCGGCGGCCTCGATCGCGTCGGCCTTGCGCTCGTCGATCAACTCGCCGCGCGCCACGATCACCTCGTCGGTGCCGGGGACGAAGATATCCTCGCCCGCGGTCCGGCCCAGGATACGCTCGGCCAGCGAGGCCACGACCTCGCCGTCGTTGACGGCGGCCTCGGCCTTGATCGTGTTCTCGGTGCCGCAGTCATCCATGCGGATGATGCAATCCTGCGCCACGTCGACGAGGCGACGGGTCAGGTAGCCCGAGTTCGCGGTCTTGAGCGCGGTGTCCGACAGACCCTTGCGCGCGCCGTGGGTGGAGTTGAAGTATTCAAGAACGGTCAGACCTTCCTTGAAGTTCGAGATGATCGGCGTCTCGATGATCTCGCCCGAGGGCTTGGTCATTAGGCCGCGCATCCCGCCCAGCTGCTTCATCTGCGTGACCGAGCCACGCGCACCGGAGTGGGCCATCATGTAGACCGAGTTCGGCTCCATCTCGGCGCCGCTCTCGTCCGTCTTCTTGGCCGAGATGGTGGACATCATCGCCTCGGTGACGCGGTCGTTGGCTTTCGACCAGGCATCGACGACCTTGTTGTACTTCTCACCCTGGGTGATCAGGCCGTCCATGTACTGCTGTTCGAATTCCTTGACCTGCTCACGGGTCTCTTCGACCAGCGTCCACTTGGTCTCGGGGATGACCATGTCGTCCTTGCCGAAGGAGATGCCGGCCTTGAAGGCCTCCTTGAAGCCCATCGACATGATCTGGTCACAGAAGATGACCGACTCCTTCTGACCGCAATAGCGGTAGACGGTGTCGATGACCTGCTGCACTTCCTTCTTGCGCAGAAGGCGGTTGACCAGTTCGAAGGGGGCCTTGGCGTTCAGCGGCAGAAGATCGCCCAGAAGCACGCGGCCGGGCGTGGTGTCGAACCGCTGGAAGACCTCGTTGCCTTCCTCGTCGATCTGACGGACGCGGGCCTTCACCTTGGCGTGCAGATGGACCTCGCCCGAGTCGAGGGCATGACGCACCTCGTCCACGTTCGAGAAGACCATGCCTTCGCCCTTCATGCCCTCACGCTCGAGCGTGACGTAGTAAAGGCCAAGGATCATGTCCTGCGACGGAACGATGATCGGCGCGCCGTTGGCGGGCGACAGGACGTTGTTCGTCGACATCATCAGCACGCGCGCTTCCAGCTGCGCCTCGAGGGACAGCGGAACGTGAACGGCCATCTGGTCGCCGTCGAAGTCGGCGTTGAAGGCCGAGCAGACCAGCGGGTGAAGCTGGATCGCCTTGCCCTCGATCAGCGTCGGCTCGAAGGCCTGGATGCCGAGGCGGTGCAGCGTCGGCGCGCGGTTCAGAAGAACCGGGTGCTCCCGGATCACCTCGTCAAGGATGTCCCAGACCTCGGGGCGTTCTTTCTCGACCAGCTTCTTGGCCTGCTTCACCGTCGAAGACAGGCCCTTGGCCTCGAGCCGCGAGTAGATGAAGGGCTTGAACAGCTCGAGCGCCATCTTCTTGGGCAAGCCGCACTGGTGCAGCTTGAGTTCCGGGCCGGTCACGATGACCGAACGGCCGGAAAAGTCGACGCGCTTGCCGAGCAGGTTCTGCCGGAACCGGCCCTGCTTGCCCTTGAGCATGTCCGACAGCGACTTCAGCGGGCGCTTGTTGGCCCCCGTGATGACGCGGCCACGACGGCCGTTGTCGAACAGCGCATCGACCGATTCCTGCAGCATCCGCTTTTCGTTGCGGATGATGATGTCGGGCGCGCGCAGCTCGATCAGGCGCTTGAGGCGGTTGTTGCGGTTGATGACCCGGCGATAGAGGTCGTTGAGGTCCGAGGTCGCAAACCGGCCACCATCGAGCGGCACCAGCGGGCGCAGTTCCGGCGGGATCACGGGGATCACGGTCAGGACCATCCACTCGGGGCGGTTGCCGGACTCGAGGAAGCTTTCGACGATCTTCAGGCGCTTGATGATCTTCTTCGGCTTCAGCTCGCCGGTGGCTTCCTTCAGCTCTTCACGCAGCTGGGCGGCCTCGGCCTCGAGGTCGATGTTGGCCAGCATCTCGCGGATGGCCTCGGCGCCGATGTTGGCGCTGAACGCGTCGGCGCCATAGGCGTCCTGCGCGTCCATGAACTCCTCTTCCGACATCAGCTGACCATAGGTCAGGTCGGTCAGGCCGGGTTCGATGACGACGTAGTTCTCGAAGTAGAGGATCCGCTCGAGGTCACGCAGCGTCATGTCCAGCATCAGGCCGATGCGCGAGGGCAGCGACTTGAGGAACCAGATGTGAGCGACCGGCGAGGCCAGCTCGATATGGCCCATGCGCTCGCGGCGGACCTTTTGCAGCGTGACTTCCACGCCGCATTTCTCGCAGACGACGCCGCGATACTTCATCCGCTTGTACTTGCCGCACAGGCATTCGTAATCCTTGATCGGCCCGAAGATGCGGGCACAGAACAGGCCGTCACGCTCGGGCTTGAACGTGCGGTAGTTGATCGTCTCGGGCTTCTTGATCTCGCCGAAGGACCAGCTGAGGATCCGCTCCGGCGACGCGAGCGAGACCTTGATCTCGTCGAAGGCCTTGGGCGGGGTCAGCGGGTTGAACGGGTTGTTGGTGAGTTCCTGGTTCATCTTGAATCCTTGAAGATAAGGGCGCGGGAGGGGCGGGGGCGATCACGACGGACCGCCCCGGACAACAGGGGGCGGATCACTCCGCCGCGATGTCGCCTTCGTCGTCCTCCGCATCCAGGAGTTCCATGTTGAGGCCCAGGCCGCGGACCTCCTTGACGAGAACGTTGAACGATTCCGGCACCCCGGCCTCGAAGTTGTCCTCGCCCTTGACGATCGACTCGTAGACCTTGGTCCGGCCCGCCACGTCGTCCGACTTCACCGTCAGCATTTCCTGCAGGGTGTAGGCGGCGCCGTAGGCTTCCAGTGCCCAGACCTCCATCTCGCCGAAACGCTGGCCGCCGAACTGCGCCTTGCCGCCCAGCGGCTGCTGGGTGACGAGCGAGTACGGACCGGTCGAACGCGCGTGGATCTTGTCGTCGACCAGGTGGTGCAGTTTCAGCAGGTATTTCACACCCACCGTCACCTTGCGGGCGAATTTCTCGCCCGTGCGGCCGTCGAACAGGTCCGACTGGCCCGAGGTGTCGAAGCCCGCACGCTGCAGCGCGTCGTTCACGTCAGCTTCCTTGGCGCCGTCGAAGACGGGCGTTGCGATCGGAACGCCACGGGTCACGTTGCCCGCCGCTTCCAGAAGCTCACCCTCGTCCTTGTCGCCGAAGGCCTCGGTGTAGACGTCTTCGCCATAGGCGATCTTGAGCGCGTCGCGGACGGGCGTCATGTCGCCCGAGCGGCGATACTCGTCCAGCGCCTCGTCGATCTGGATGCCGAGGCCGCGCGCGGCCCAGCCCATGTGCGTCTCGAGGATCTGACCCACGTTCATCCGCGACGGCACGCCGAGCGGGTTCAGAACGAAGTCGACGGGCGTGCCATCGGCGAGGAAGGGCATGTCCTCCATCGGGACGACCTTGGAGATGACACCCTTGTTGCCGTGACGGCCGGCCATCTTGTCGCCCGGCTGAAGCTTGCGCTTCACCGCGATGAAGACCTTGACCATCTTCATCACGCCGGGGGGCAGATCGTCGCCCCGGCGGACTTTCTCGACCTTGTCCTCGAACCGGTGATCGAGCGCGCGCTTCTGCGCCTCGAACTGCTGGTTCAGGGCCTCGACCTCGGAGGCGTCCTGTTCGTCACCCAACGCCAGCTGCCACCACTGGCCACGCGACAGCGTCTCGAGCAGCTCTTCGGTGATGTCCGAGCCGGCCTTGACGCCCTTGGGCCCCTTCACCGCGGTCTTGCCGAGGATCATGGACTTCAGGCGGGCGTAGATGTTGCGCTCGAGAATGTGCAGCTCGTCGTCCCGGTCACGGGCCAGACGCTCCACCTCCTCGCGCTCGATCTGCAGCGCGCGCTCGTCCTTCTCGACGCCGTGGCGGTTGAAGACGCGCACCTCGACGACCGTGCCGAAATCACCCGGCGGCAGGCGCAGCGACGTGTCGCGCACGTCCGACGCCTTTTCACCGAAGATCGCGCGGAGCAGTTTCTCCTCCGGCGTCATCGGGGACTCACCCTTGGGGGTGATCTTGCCCACGAGAATGTCGCCCGGCCCCACTTCGGCGCCGATGTAGACGATGCCCGCCTCGTCGAGGTTGCGCAGCGCCTCCTCGCCGACGTTGGGGATGTCGCGGGTGATCTCTTCCGGGCCCAGCTTGGTGTCGCGGGCGGCGACCTCGAATTCCTCGATGTGGATCGAGGTGAAGACGTCGTCACGCACGATGCGCTCGGAGATCAGGATCGAGTCCTCGTAGTTGTAGCCGTTCCACGGCATGAAGGCGACGACGACGTTCTTGCCGAGCGCCAGTTCCCCCATGTCGGTCGACGGACCGTCCGCGATGACTTCGCCCTTGGCGACCTTGTCACCCACCTTCACCAGCGGACGCTGGTTGATGCAGGTGTTCTGGTTCGACCGCTGGAACTTGCGCAGGCGGTAGATGTCCACGCCCGCGTCGCCCAGCTCGAGATCCTCGGTGGCCCGAACAACGATACGCTGCGCATCGACCTGGTCGATGATGCCCGCGCGGCGGGCCTGGATCGCGGCGCCCGAGTCGATGGCGACCTTGCTCTCGATGCCCGTGCCCACGAAAGGCGCATCCGCCTGCAGAAGCGGCACGGCCTGACGCTGCATGTTCGAGCCCATCAGCGCGCGGTTCGCGTCGTCGTTCTCGAGGAACGGGATCAGCGACGCGGCGACCGACACCAGCTGCTTGGGCGACACGTCGATCAGGTCCACGGCCTCGCGCGGGGCGAGCGTGTATTCACCCGACTGGCGGGTGTTGACCATCTCGTTGATGAACTGGCCTTCGCCGGAGAGGTTGGCGTTGGCCTGTGCCACCGTGTGCCGCATTTCCTCGGTCGCGGACATGTAGACGACCTCGTCGGTCACCTGCGCGTTCTCGACCTTGCGGTAAGGCGTTTCGATGAAGCCGTACTTGTTCACCCGCGCGAAGGTGGCGAGCGAGTTGATCAGGCCGATGTTCGGCCCTTCCGGCGTCTCGATCGGGCACATCCGGCCGTAGTGGGTCGGGTGAACGTCGCGGACCTCGAAGCCCGCGCGCTCGCGCGTCAGGCCGCCCGGCCCGAGCGCCGAAAGACGGCGCTTGTGCGTGACTTCCGACAGCGGGTTGGTCTGGTCCATGAACTGCGACAGCTGCGAAGACCCGAAGAACTCGCGCACGGCGGCGGCCGCGGGCTTGGCGTTGATCAGGTCCTGCGGCATCACCGTGTCGATCTCGACCGAGGACATCCGCTCCTTGATCGCGCGCTCCATCCGCAACAGGCCGACGCGATACTGGTTCTCCATCAGCTCGCCGACCGAACGGACCCGGCGGTTGCCCAGGTGGTCGATGTCGTCGATGTCGCCCTTGCCGTCGCGCAGCTCCACCAGCGCCTTGATACAGGCGATGATGTCCTCGCGGCGCAGCGTGCGCTGCGTGTCGGCCGCATCGAGGTCGAGACGCATGTTCATCTTGACCCGGCCCACGGCCGACAGGTCATAGCGTTCGCTGTCGAAGAACAGCTGGTCGAACAGCGCCGAGGCCGCTTCGACGGTCGGCGGCTCGCCGGGGCGCATCACGCGGTAGATGTCCATGAGCGCGCCGTCGCGGCTCATGTTCTTGTCCACCGCCATGGTGTTGCGGATGTAGGGACCGACGTTGATGTTGTCGATGTCGAGCACCGGGATATCGGTGACGCCCGCGTCCAGCAGTTCCTTGAGGGTGCCGCCGGACACCTCGCCGTCCTTGTCGACTTCCCAGGTCAGCTCGTCACCGGCCTCGACATAGATCGCGCCGGTTTCCTCGTTGATGATGTCCTTGGCGACATAACGGCCGATGATCTGGTCGAAGGGCATCAGCAGCTCGGTCACCGAGCCCTCGTCGACCAGCTTCTTGACCGCGCGCGGCGTCACTTTCTTGCCGGCCTCGGCGATGACCTCGCCGGTGGCGGCATCCACCAGGTCAAAGCCCGGACGCGTGCCGCGCACACGCTCGGGGAAGAAGCGGGTGACCCAGCCCCGGTTCTTCTCGAGCTTGAAATCGACCGTGTCGTAATAGGCATCCATGATGCCTTCCTGGTCCAGACCCAGCGCATAGAGCAGCGTCGTCACCGGCAGTTTGCGGCGGCGGTCGATGCGGGCAAAGACGATGTCCTTGGCGTCGAACTCGAAGTCGAGCCAGCTGCCGCGGTAGGGGATGATGCGGCAGGCGAACAGAAGGCGGCCCGAGGAATGGGTCTTGCCCTTGTCGTGGTCGAAGAACACGCCGGGCGAGCGGTGCATCTGGGACACGATCACGCGCTCGGTGCCGTTCACGATGAAGGTGCCGTTGGGCGTCATCAGGGGCATGTCGCCCATGAACACGTCCTGTTCCTTGATGTCCTTGACCGACTTGGCGCCGGTATCCTCGTCGACATCGAACACGATCAGGCGCAGGGTGACCTTGAGCGGCGCTGCATAGGTCAGGTCGCGCTGCTGGCACTCTTCCACGTCGAACTTGGGCGTCTCGAGCTCGTATTTCACGAATTCGAGAACCGCGGTCTCGTTGAAATCCTTGATCGGGAAGACCGACTGGAAGACACCCATGATGCCTTCGCCATCGGCGGGCTTCTCGCCATCGCCGGACTTGAGGAACAGGTCGTAGGACGACTTCTGCACCTCGATCAGGTTCGGCATCTCCAGCACTTCGCGGATCTTGCCATAGAATTTGCGGATACGTTTGTTGCCTGCGTAGGTCTGAGCCATGCTCGTCGGCACCTTTCAAAGTGTTTCGCTGCGCCGCTCTCGCCGCCGGGGCCTCGGCGGAGCTGCACCATGAAACAGACGTGACGGATCAATCCGTTTGCCGTCCCACCGGCAAATCCCGATCCCGTTGCCACCGCCTTGGGAAGCGCCCCGCAACCGGGGCCCTTGCCAAGACGCCGACGGCTGGACCCGGATTTTCTCCGGGCCCAGCCATGTTCAACCCCGCCCGGCCCATGGACCGGGGGGATATGATCCGGCCTCAGGCCAGCTCGACCTCGGCGCCAGCTGCTTCCAGCTTGGCCTTGATGTCCTCGGCCTCGGCCTTGTCGACACCTTCCTTGATCTTGCCGCCGGCTTCGACCAGGTCCTTGGCTTCTTTCAGGCCAAGACCGGTGATGCCACGCACTTCCTTGATCACGTTGATCTTCTGTGCGCCGGCGTTCTTCAGAACGACGTCGAATTCGGTCTTCTCTTCCTCGGCTGCGGCACCAGCGCCATCAGCGGGACCAGCCATCATGACAGCGCCGCCAGCGGCGGGCTCGATGCCGTATTCGTCCTTGAGGATGGTCTTCAGTTCCTGGGCTTCCAGGAGGGTCAGACCGACGATCTCTTCTGCGAGTTTCTTCAGATCAGCCATTTTTCAGGTTCCGTATGTAGGTATGGGGTTCCAACGCCGCAAGCGGCGGGTCTCGATCGGGTGCTTACGCCGCCTTCTCTTCGATGGTCGAAAGAATGGAGGCGATGTTCGAAGCAGGTGCGCCAATGGCACCGGCGATGTTCGAAGCGGGCGCGCCGATGCAGCCGACGATGGAGGCGATAAGCTCCTCGCGGGACGGCATCTTTGCGACGGCCTTCACACCGTCGGCATCCAGGACAGTTCCCCCCATCGCGCCGCCGAGGATGACATACTTGTCATTGCCCTTGGCGTAATCGTCCGCGGCCTTGGCGGCAGCGACCGGATCTTCGGAATAGGCGAGAACGGTCATGCCCGTCAGAAGGTCCGCGATGCCAGCGACATCGGTGCCTTCAAGGGCGATCTTGGCGAGCCTGTTCTTGGCGACACGCACGGCCCCACCCACATCGCGAACGCGAGCGCGCAGGTCCTGCATCTCGGCAACCGTGAGGCCCTGGTAGTGTGCCACCACCACGACGCCAGAGCTTTCGAAGATCTGGCCGAGTTCCTCGACCACTTTCTCTTTCTGGGCTCTATCCACAGGTTTACTCCAGTTTGGGGGCCCAGATCACCTGGACGTCCCCGGCTCGATTCTACCGGATCGCTCCGGCGGTTTTGGTCCGCAACAACAACGGAACCAAGACCACCAGGCGCTCGACGGTGCGAGCCCTCAGGCGTAACGGTCTGATCCCGTCTCGGGCAGGATTTAGCGGGCCAAGGGCCCAACCCACCGTCTCGGACGAAAGACGACAAGGGGCGAAGAATCGCCCCCTGAAGCAGGCGTCATCCCTAGACCCATTTTTCCGGGCTGCCAAGCCCCGAACGCAGGGACAGGGGTCAGAAGTAGCCCATCAGGATGCTGGCGACAAAGCTCGAGGACACCGTGATCGGCGCGCCGCTGGGCGGCGTGACGGTGATCGTGCCACCGCCCGCGGTGACGGACACCGTGGTGCCGCTGGGCAGCGTGGTCACCGCGTCGCCCGTCGGCGTGACGGTCGTGTTCAACGTGCCGCCGCCCGACAGGATGCGGGTGCCCTCGGTAAAGGCGGCGACCACCACCGTCGCGGCACCGGGCGGGAAAGCGTCGGTCGTGGTCGTCGTGGACGAGCCGCCCGCCTGCGCACCCGAAGCGGCAAAAACGGCTGCGGCAAGGGCCAGGCCTGTGACGATACTGCGAATACTCATCCTGCTACTCCCCGGAATGCCAAACGGCGATCAGAACGCAAAGGACAGGCCAAGCGAGACCTGCTGGCGGCTGGTGGTGTCGGTGATGTCATAGACCCCCAGCGACAGCCCGGCGCCCTCGATCTGCGGGATCGACAGGCTGAAGCC
>JAOARA010000009.1 GCA_025211115.1 Roseicyclus sp.
CAGGATATCGGCGATGAAGCCCAGCACGATGCCCACGCCGCCCAGGATCAGCGGTGCGGGGTTGGCCGAGGGCGACACCCCGCGCGCAAGGATCAGAACGAGGCCCAGCAGCGTGAGGATCGTGGCCACACCCGCCCCGATCGGGGCCGCGTTGTCGAAGGCCTCGGCCAGCGCGGCCTCGCGCTCTTCCTCGGTCAGCAGCACGGCCTCCCCGCTTTCGCCCGCCGCAGCCATGGATGCGGATTGTGCGACCGCGGCATCCCATTCTTCCTGCCCGTGCAGTTCGATCATCGAGGCCTGGCATTGCTCGGACACGTTGGTCCTGAGCGAGGGGCGCTCGGCCTGCTCGGCGAAATCCGACACGGTGATGGTCTGCGTTCCGATGACGCCGCTGCTTGCACCGATCACGATGGCAAGGATCAGGCCGACCGGGGCGAACAGGTACCAGGTCAGCGCCTCGTTGCGGGTGACCGGCTCGGACTGCGCGGCGGTGAACTGCACCGGCGGCGCACTTGCGGGACGCACCAGCGCGAAGCCGAAGGCGTAGAGACCATAGAGCAGCGCGAGGAACAGGCCCGGCAGAAGTGCCGCCTGGAACAGCGTGCCCACGGACAGAACCGCGGGCTGCCCAAGGAAGGTCAGCGCGTCCTGGCAGCCCGCCAGAACCGCGCGCGTCTCCTGCCCGGTGGCATAGAGGTCACCGACCAGCGTGCCGAGAAGGACGATCACGATCGAGGGCGGGATGATCTGCCCCAGCGTCCCCGACGCGGCGATCACGCCGGTCGCCAACTCGGGCGAATAGTTGTTCCGCAACATCGTGGGCAGCGCCAGAAGGCCCATGGTCACCACGGTCGCGCCGACGATCCCGGTCGAGGCGGCGAGGAACGCGCCCACGATCACGATGGACACCGCAAGGCCGCCCGGCAGCGGCCCGAAGACGCGGGCCATCGTGGTCAGCAGGTCCTCGGCGATCTTGGACCGCTCCAGCGTGATGCCCATCAGAACGAACATCAGCACGGCCAGCAGCGTCTCGATGGACTGGCCCGCGATCACGCGCTCGTTCATGCGGTTGACCATGAACGAGATGTTGCGCTCCATCGCCTGTTCCCAGCCGCCGGGGAACAGCGCCTCTTCGATGCGTGGCAGCTCGGGGTATCGGAAGACGGATATCGAGTCCCGCACCACCCCTTCGGCGATCAGCGCCCGGTATTCCGCCGAGCCCGTGTCGATGGCCTGGTGGATCAGCAGACCCGCACTGTCCAGCGCGGCGATGATAGCGAAGGAGATGACCCCCGCCCCGCCGATCGCAAAGGCGACCGGGAACCCGGTCATGATCCCTGCGAAAAGGGTCAGGAAAACGATGACCAGACCGATCTCGACCCCATCAAGTCCGAAAAGCATGCTCTGATGTCCTCTTGCTCGCACGCATGGTGGCGCGCGTCAGTCGTTCGTTTCGGTCAGGTCGACCCGGAATGGATGGCGTGCTCGAGCTCTTCGGCCTCGTCGCCGGTCTTGTCGCGGTCAAGATACTTGTCCGCGCTGCCCTCGCCCTCGACCCATTCGAGGTAGGAGCGCCAGAAAAAGGCGCCCGCCTGCAGCAGGACCATCACGCAGAACAGCACGATCAGCACCTTGAACAGGAAGTAGGCGTTGAACCCGTTGGGGCTGAAGCCGATGGTCTCGACGTTCCAGCGGAAGATGCGCGACTGCATCAGCATCCGGTCGAGGTCCGAGGTCGAGGTGACCGAGGGCGTCATCAGGTGACGCCACATGAAGAACCACGCATACAGATAGGTGATGATCACCACGGGCATCATGAAGAACAGGCTGCCGAACATGTCGATCGTCTTTTTCGTGCGGAACTTCACCGCCGAGTAGACAAGGTCGACGCGCACATGGCTGCCCTGCACGAAGGTGTAGGAGACGCACAGGCACACCACCAGCGCGTTCCAGAACTTCAGCCCCTCGGCCCACCAGCTCAGGTCGAAGGCGACGGCGGTGCCGAAGGGCCCCAGCTCGATCGCGGCGACCCGGAAGATGCGCTGCAGGAAGACGATCATCACCTGGATCAGCACCATGATCAGGCCGGCCCAGGCGGCGGTGCGCCCGACCGCGTTGGCGAAGCTTTCGAGAAAGCGGACACCGCCCCACAGGATGTCGCGCTTCCAGGCCATGCCGAGCGCGGTGATCACGAGGAAGGTGGTGAAAAAGACGAAGAACAGTTCGACCGAGGCGCCGTAATAGATGAAGCGCATCACCGCTTCGGGGTTGGACCAGTTCAGCCAGTCCCCGGGGTTCGTGATCGCAAGGAACAGGTGATACGGTGCCAGCGCGATATTCTGGAGCACCCAAAGGATGAAGTCGATCATGCGGTAATCCCCCGGAACGCCGCCGCCGCGCGGCGCGTCATGTCTCGGTTCGGCGCGAAAGCCCCACCCGGCGGCTGGCCGGACGGGGCGATCTGTCAGGCTGCGATCAGCCTGCGTTCACACGGTTGCGCTGGCGCATGTATTCGCCGTCGCCGATCTCGTACCAGGCCGAGGATTCCGCCATCGAGGCAAAGTAGCTCTCGGCGATTTCGGCGTAGATCGGGTCGCCCATGTTCTCTTCGCGCACCTCGGCGGAGGCACGGCCGAAGGCGTCCCAGACGTCCTCGGGGAACTCGCGCGGCTGCACGCCGGCGGCCATCAGGCGAGCCAGCGCCGCGCCGTTCTCGGCGAGCGACAGCGCGGTGTTCTGCGCGTGCGCCGCTTCACAGGCGACCTTGACGATGGCCTGCTGCTGGGCGGTCAGCGACTCCCACACCTCGAGGTTGAAGGACATGTGCAGCGCCGAGCCCGGCTCGTGGAAGCCTGCGGTGTAGTAGAGGTTGGTGACCTCCTGGAAGCCCAGACGCTCGTCGGCATAGGGGCCGATCCACTCGGCACCGTCGATCTGGCCCGAGGCCAGCGCCTGGTAGATCTCGCCGCCGGGGATGTTCTGCACCGACGCGCCGAGACGGCCGAGCACCTGGCCACCCTGGCCCGGCATACGGAAGCGCAGGCCCTGCAGGTCTTCGGCCGAGTTGATCTCGGTGTTGAACCAGCCGCCGGGCTGCATCGCGGTCATGCCGCACATGAAGGGCTTGAGGTTGAACAGCGACGACAGCGTGTCGTGCAGCTCCTGGCCACCGCGGCGGTAGTACCAGTTGGCCATCTCCTGCGACGTCATGCCGAAGGGGATCGAGGTCATGAAGGCAAAGGCCGGGTGCTGGTTGAGGAAGTAGTATTCCGCCGAGTGATACACGTCGGCCTGGCCGGCGGAGACGGCGTCGAACACTTCGAACGCGCCCACGAGGCTGCCTGCGGGCATCTTGTTGATGACCAGGTTACCGTCCGACAGCGCGGCGATGTAGTCGATGGCGAGCTGTGCCGCGTCATCGAAAACCGCGAACCCGTCCGGCACCGAGGTGACCATGGTCAGCGTGCGGTTGCCCTGGGCGTAGGCCGGTGCGGCCAGCGACGTCGTGGCGGCGGCAGCGCCACCGATTGCCGACGTGCGCAAGAAAGAACGACGATCCATTCGGTATCCTCCCCGATATGTTGGATATCCCCCCGGCCCCCCTCGGACCGCGGGTGTGGTTGTGTCCCACAAGTATCGGCACGTTAGCGAAGCGCGCCGTCGCGGAAAACTGGTTTTCCACACCGAACCGTCGATTTTTGTAAAATCTTCTTACCAAAATCGCCCGTAAGTAGCCGTTTCGCGCCTCCGTTGTGCGCAGACGCGCAAAAACCCCACCCAAGGTTGCGCTTCTGTGACCCCGCATCACGGCCCGCCGCGCCCCCGCCGGGCGCAATACAAGATGTCGCCTTGGGGGCGGCGCCGGAAAGATTCGAAATCCCGTTTCGCCCGCAACTTTCGATTCGTTGCTCGCCGGGCCGGCATTCGGGCGGTTTCGGCCATTTTCGCGGTTGACGCCCGCAGGGGCGATTTCTAATGTCCCGCGCACGCAACCGGATCGGAGGGGCGGCAATGGCCCGCATTCTCGTACTTGTAGGGGCACGGCGCATGGGTCGGTGACGACAGCCATACTGGTTTCCCATGCGCCCTCGGCTCACCGCCCGGGGGCTTTTTTATGTCGAGAGACTATGTCGACAGACACCACAGACGAAGACTGACGCAGACACTGATACCGACAGCAGAAGGACAGACGCGATGACACGGCAGATGACCGGCGCGAAGATGGTGGTCGAGGCCCTGAAGGAACAGGGTGTCGAGGTCGTATTCGGGTATCCCGGCGGCGCCGTGCTTCCGATCTATGACGAGATCTTCCAGCAAAACGACATCCGCCACATTCTCGTGCGCCACGAACAGGGCGCAGTCCATGCCGCCGAGGGTTATGCCCGCTCGACCGGAAAGCCGGGCGTGGTGCTGGTGACCTCGGGCCCCGGCGCGACCAACGCGGTCACGGGGCTTGTCGATGCGCTGATGGATTCGATCCCGCTGGTCGTGCTGACCGGGCAGGTTCCGACCTTCATGATCGGCTCGGACGCCTTCCAGGAGGCCGACACCGTCGGCATCACCCGCCCCTGC
>JAOARA010000081.1 GCA_025211115.1 Roseicyclus sp.
CAGGCGCTGTTCGATCCGCTGGCGGGCACCCTGAGCCACGCGGGCCAGACCGTCGAGCTGCGCAACCGCGAGCTGCGCCTGCTCGAGGTCTTTGCCCGGCACCCCGGCCAGATCCTGTCCAAGACGCAGCTGATGGACCGCCTCTTCGCGCAGGACGCCGATGTGACCGAGAACGCGATCGAGGTCTATGTCGGCCGGTTGCGCCGCCGCATCGACGGGATGGGCGTGCGGATCGAGACGGTTCGCGGTCTGGGCTACCGGATGGAGACGGGCGGCCCGTGAGGAACACATGGTCCATCGGGCGGCGGCTGACGCTTCTGTTGGCCGGTGTCGCGGCGCTGCTGTCGGTGTTGAGCTGGGGCATGGTCACAAGCCTTGCGCAGCAGGCCGCCGAGCGCACGCAGGACAACGTCCTTGCCGCCTCGGCCACCACCATCGCCGAGACATTGCGCAGCGAACAGGGCGAGGTGCGGCTGGAACTGCCCTACTCGGCCTTTTCCATGCTGGGGGCCATCGGGCAGGATCGCGTGTTCTACCGCGTCACCGCAGGAGCGGAGCTGCTGACGGGCTACGAAGACCTGCCGCCCCCGTCGGCGGCGCTGACGCCGGGGGCGGTCACCTTCGACACGGGCAGCTACCGCGACGAGGAGATCCGAATGGCCTCGCTCACGCGGCTGGTGCTGGCCGGGCCCGGCCCGGTGCCGGTCACGGTCAGCGTGGCGCAGACGCGCAGCGGGGTGGCGCGCATCTCGGCCGAGCTGTCGCGCACGGCGGCGCTGTTCTCGGTGGCGTTCTTCGTGGTGGCGGTGGGGCTGTCGGCCTTTGCCGCGCGCGCCTCGCTCAGGCCGTTGAACGAGATCGCCGCCGCCGTCTCGCGGCGCGGGCCGTCAGACCTGCGCCCGCTGCGCCGCGCGGCCCCGGCCGAACTGGTGCCGCTGATGTCCTCGCTCAACCGGTTGATGGACCGGCTGGGCCAGTCGATCCGCCGGTCCGAGGATTTCATCGCCGAGGCCGCGCATCGCGTCCGCACGCCGTTGGCCACGGTCCGCACGCAAGCCGAGATCGCGCTGCGCACCGTGGGCGACGAGACCGAGAAGCAGCGCCTGCGCGGCATCATCCGCGCGGTCGACGAAAGCTCCCGCTCGGCGGGGCAGTTGCTGGACCACGCCACCGTCGCCTTCCGCGCCGAGGATCTGTCGCGCGACCCGCTCGACCTGGCCGAGCTGGCGGCCCAGACCGCCGCCGCGCTGGAACCCACGGCGGCGATGAAGGACATAAACCTGAAGGTGGAGGCCGAGCCCGCGATGGTCCGGGGCGATGCCGTGTTGCTCGACAACGCGCTGCGCAACGTGCTGGACAACGCGATCAAGTATTCGCCCGAGGACACCACCGTGGTCCTGCGTGTCGAGACGCAGGGGCGCGAGGCGCGGCTGAGCGTAAGCGACGAGGGGCCGGGCCTTGGCGATGGCCCGGTCGAGGCGCTGACCGAGCGGTTCCGCCGCGGGGCCAATACCGGGGGCATCGTCGGCTCGGGCCTTGGCCTGACCATCGCGCGCGATGTGTTGCAGGCGCATGGCGGCCGTTTGCACTTGGCGACCGCCGAAGGAGGAAAGGGAACATGCGTCACGCTTGTCTTGCCGTTGTCCTGACGCTCTGGGCCGCGATGGCGGCGGCCTACGAGGTCGAGGATCACCGCCTTTACCCCGGCACGGGTGCTGCGGTGCTGCGCATCGTCTCGACCGCCGACCTGGAGGTGTTCGAGCCCTATCTCCTGGCCTACCAGGCCGCGCGCCCGGCGCTGTCCATCGACTACACGGTGGTGTCGTCGGCCGATCTTTACCGCGCGCTGCGCGGCGGGGCGGCGTTCGATCTTGCGATTTCCTCGGCGATGGACCTGCAGTTCCGGCTGGCCAATGACGGGTTCGCGCGGCCGCACCGGTCGGAGGCCACCGCCGCGCTGCCCGATTGGGCGCGCTGGCGCGACCTGATCTTCGCCTTCACCGCCGAGCCCGCCGTCGTGGTCCTGTCGACCGAGCGGCTGGCGGGGCTGCCGGTGCCCGACACGCGGCAGGAGCTGATCGCGCTGTTGCGCGAACATCCCGAGCGGTTCCGCGGCGCGGTCGGCACCTATGACGTGCGCGAAAGCGGCCTGGGCTACCTCTTCGCCACGCAGGAGGCGCGCTCGACCGATGCCTATTGGCGCCTGTCCGAGGTGCTGGGCCGGCTCGATCCGCAGCTCTACTGCTGTTCGGGGCAGATGATCGACGACGTGACCGAGGGGCGGCTGGCGCTGGCCTACAACGTTCTTGGCAGCTACGCCGCCGAGCGGATGGCGCGCGATTCGGGCGGGCGGGTGCAGATCCTGCGGATGCAGGATTACGCCAATGTCATGCTGCGCACGGCGGTCATTCCCGCCACCGCGCAAGAGGTCGAGGCCGCGGGCGGCCTGATCGACATGCTCGCGCGGCTGGGCCTGCGCGACGCGCCCGAGGACTGGCCCTTGCCGCCGCTCGGTCAAAGCGGCGACACGCCCTTTACCGGTTTCGGGCCGATCCGGCTGGGGCCTGCGCTGATGGTCTATCTCGATCCGCTGAACCGGCGCACCTTTCTCGAGGAATGGGAAAACGCGATGGAGCAGCGATAGGCGGGCGCAGGCGGCCGGTCCGTGGCCGCAGGCCCGCGTCAGAGGCGCAGATCGCTCTCGGAGGGCGCGAAGCGGCTTTTCAGGTCGAAGAAGACATGCGGGTCGCGCCCGTAGCGGCGGATCGCCTCCGGCCCGCCGTCGACGAAGGCGTCATGGGCCACCGCGCAGATCACGCCGTCATAGGCCCCCGGTGCCGGAGTGTCCTGCAGGGCGATGCCGTATTCATGGGCGGCCTCTTGCGGGTTCACCCAAGGGTCATGCACATCCACGGCGACGCCGTATTCCGCAAGCTCGCGGACCACGTCGATCACCCGCGTGTTGCGCAGGTCGGGGCAGTTCTCCTTGAAGGCCAACCCGAGGATCAGCACCCGCGCCCCCTCGACCTGGATGCGCCGGCGGAGCATGGCCTTGATCATCTGCCCGGCGACATAGGCCCCCATCCCGTCGTTGATCCGCCGACCGGCGAGGATGACCTGCGGATGATAGCCCAACGCCTCGGCCTTCTGGGTCAGGTAATAGGGATCGACCCCGATGCAGTGGCCGCCCACCAGGCCGGGGCGGAAGGGCAGGAAATTCCACTTCGTCCCGGCCGCGCGCAGCACGGCCTCGGTGTCCAGCCCCATCCGGTTGAAGATGATGGCCAGCTCGTTGACCAGCGCGATGTTGAGGTCGCGCTGGGTGTTCTCGATCACCTTCGCGGCCTCGGCCACGCGGATGCTTTCGGCCATGTAGGTGCCCGCCTCGATGATCGAGGCATAAAGCCCGTCGACGGCGCGGGCGACCTCGGGGGTCGAGCCGGAGGTCACCTTGAGGATCGTCGTCAGCCGATGCGCCTTGTCGCCGGGGTTGATCCGCTCGGGGCTGTAGCCGCAGAAGAAATCCTCGTTGAATGTCAGGCCCGAGACCCGTTCGAGGACGGGCACGCAATCCTCCTCGGTCGCGCCGGGGTAGACCGTGCTTTCGTAGATCACGATATCGCCGCGCTTCAGCGCGCGTCCGACCGTTTCCGAGGCCCGCAGAAGCGGCGTCAGGTCGGGGCGCTTGGTGGCGTCGATGGGCGTGGGCACGGTGACGATGAAGACGCGGGCGCGCTGCAGCTCGGCAGGATCGCTGGACAGGGTCAGGCCGGTGGCGCGGTCCAGCTCCTCGGGGGTCACTTCGCGGGTGTCGTCGCGCCCGGCGCGCAGGGCGTCGATGCGCCCCTCGTTGACGTCGAAGCCGATGACGGGGCGGTGCCGCGCGAACTCCACCGCGAGGGGCAGGCCCACGTAGCCCAATCCGATGATCGCGATGGTCGCGTCCGCGAGGTCGACGTCATTTGCCATGGTAATCCCTGAACCAGTCTACGAAACGGGCGATGCCGTCCCTGAAATCCGTTTGCGGCCTGTAGCCCGTCAACCGCTGCAGCAGGCTTGCGTCGGCCCATGTCGCGGGCACATCGCCCGCCTGCATCGGCATGTAGTTGCGGATGGCCTTCTGGCCCAGGCTGTCCTCGATCGCGTCGATGAAATCGAGCAGCCGCACCTTCTGCGAGTTGCCGATGTTCACCACCCGGTAGGGCGCGACCGGCGACAGGCTGTCGCCCGGCTCGATCTCGTCGGCGGAGGCGGGGCGCTCGGGCACCGCGTCGATCAGCAGGCGGATGCCGCGGACAAGGTCGTCGACGTAGGTGAAGTCACGATACATGTCGCCGTTGTTGTAGATGTCGATGGGTCGCCCATCGAGGATCGCATCGACGAACTTGTACAGCGCAAGGTCCGGGCGGCCCCATGTGCCGTAGACGGTGAAGAAGCGGAACATCGTCGTCGGCAGGCCCCACAGATGCGCATAGGCATGGGCCATGCTCTCGTTGGCCTTCTTGGTCGCGGCGTAGATCGTCAGCTGGGTGTCGGCCTTTTCCGTCTCGGTAAAGGGCATCTCGTCATTCGCGCCGTAGACCGACGAGGTCGAGGCCATGAGCAGGTGCCGCACCTCCAGCCGGCGGGCGGCCTCCATCACGTTGAAGGTGCCGATGACATTGGCATCGAGATAGGCGCGCGGGTTCTCGAGGCTGTAGCGCACCCCGGCCTGTGCCGCGAGATGCACGATCACGTCGGGGCGGAAGGCATCGGCCACGCGGTCCACGGCCTCCTGGTCTTCCAGCATGGCCTCGGTCGCGGCGAAGCCGGGCTTTTGCAGCAGCATGGCGTGGCGACGCTGCTTGAGGCGGACATCGTAGTAATCCGTCATCCCGTCGAAGCCATGCACCTCGAACCCTTCGTCGAGCAGCAACCGCGCGAGGTGAAAGCCGATGAACCCGGCCGTGCCGGTGATCAGAACCCGTGTCATCCTGCGTCTTCCCCGTTCACTTGCGCGCCGTCCTGTCGGCGCGTCACCGCGGCCACCGCGTCGCGGTAGGCCCGCACAACGATCGCCTGGTCATACTCGCGTTCCATCTTGCGCCGGCCCGCCTTGCCCATCGCCGCGCGGCCCTCCGGCCCGAGCGCGATCATCCGGCAGCAGGCCCCGGCAAGGCTTTCGGCGCTTCTGACCTCACATAGAAGGCCCGTCTCCCCCTCGGCAACCACGGAACGGCATCCGGGCACATCCGTCGCAATCAGCGGGCGCGCCATGGCGGCGGCTTCGATCAGCGTCCGCGGCGCCCCCTCGCGGTAGGAGGGCAGGACGACGCACTCCGCCGCGGCGATGGCCGGGCGCACGTCATCGGTGGTGCCGAGATAGTCGATGATCCCCTCGGCCTCCCAGTTGCGGACGGTCTCGATCCCGATGGCCGAGCGGTTGGCGGCGTCCGCCGCGCCCAGCAGCCGGAACCGCGCGTCGGGGTGGGCTCGACGAACGAGGCGGGCGGCCTCAACATATTCCAGCACGCCCTTGTCGCGCAGCAGCCGCGCGATCATCAGGAAGGCGGGGCCCTCCGCCGTTTCGGGGGAGGGAGTGGGCGCGAAGCGTCCGAGGTCGATCCCCGAGCCCGGCAAAAGCCGCGCCTGCGCCGCGCCCACCAGCCCGCGCCCGAGAAACAGCGCGCGGTCGTCGGCGTTCTGGAAGAACACCACCGGCAGCCCGCGAAAGGCGCGCCGGTAGAGCGCCACGGCGACACGTTCCAGCGCACCGCCCGACAGGAAGGCGGTTCCCAGCCCCGTGACGTTCGGCACGAACGGCACCCCCACCGCTTTCGCCGCAAGCGCGCCGTAGATGTTGGGCTTGATGGTGAAGCCCAGCACGACATCGGGGCGCAGCGCGCGAAACGCCCGCCGCAGCCGCCACAGGAGGGCCGCATCGCGCGCGGGGTTCATGCCCTTCACGCTCATCTCGAGCGGGAGGAGGCGGCAGCCCAGCGCCTCGAGCTGCGCCGCGGTCTCGTCGCGGGGGGCCAGAACCGTCACCTCGTGCCCGTCGGCGATCAGGGCCTCGACCAGCGGGCGGCGGAAGTTCCAGACGTTCCATGTCGCGTTGACGGTGATCAGAACATGCATCGGTCCGTCACCTACCGGTTCGTGATCGCATAGACGGCGCGCCCGACCCATTCGCGGATCGCCGTGTTCAGAAGGCCGAGGTTGCGCCCGAAATTCCAGCCCAGCGCGTCGCGCCAGTCGCGGGTCCGGTGATCGACCGGGTAGGGAA
>JAOARA010000082.1 GCA_025211115.1 Roseicyclus sp.
CTGGCCATTTCGGCGGTCGGGGCATACTGGGTGGTGGAACGCACCCTTCTCTGACGGCTTCCCGATGCTTCGCTTCCTGGCCGAGAACCGGCGCTGGCTCGCCACGGGCCTGCTGCTCGCCTTCGGCTCGTCCTTTGGACAGACCTGGTTCATCTCGCTCTTTGCGGGCGAGATCCGGGCGGAGTACGGCCTGTCGGACGGCGACTGGGGCCTGATCTACACGGTGGCGACGCTCTCCTCGGCCGCGCTCCTGATGGGGCGCGGGGGCTGGGCCGACACCGTGCCCCTGTCGCGGCTCGCGCCGATGATCGCGGGGGCTTTCGCGGGAGCGGCGCTGCTGATGGCGCTGGGCCAGTCGCTGTGGACGCTCGGCATCGCGGTCTTCCTGCTTCGCTTCTGCGGGCAGGGGATGTTCAGCCATATCAAGATGACCGCCATGGCGCGCTGGTTCGTGGCCACGCGGGGCCGCGCCATGGCGCTGACCAACCTCGGCTACCCGCTGGGCGAGGTGCTCTTGCCGCTGCCCGCCGTGCTCTTGCTGGCCGCCTTGGGCTGGCGCGCGTCCTGGGGCGTAGTGGCGGCCGTCATCGCGCTGGTCGTCCTGCCGCTGCTTGTCTGGCTTCTAGCGCAGGACCGCGCGCCGCAAGGCAGCGCCGAGGCCACGGGCGCGCCGGGGATCGGCGGGCGGCACTGGACCCGGCCCGAGGTGCTGCGCCACTGGCTGTTCTGGGCGCTGGTGCCGCTTCTGCTGACGCCGGGCTTCATCGGGACGGTGATCTTCTTCCACCAGGTCCACGTCTCCGAGGTGAAGGGCTGGACGCTCACCGCCATGGCGCCCGGCTACCTCGCCTATGCGACCGCCACCGTCAGCACGGCCTTTGCCGCCGGATGGGCCTGCGACCGCTTCGGGCCGCAGCGCCTGTTGCCGGTGATGGTGCTGCCCATGGCGCTGGGCATCTGGCTGATCGGCCCGGCGGAGACGCCCTTGGGCTGGATCGTGGCGCTCGGCATCATCGGGGTGACGCAGGGCATGTCGGGCACGACATGGGGCACGCTTCTGCCGTCCCTCTACGGCACCAATCACCTTGGCTCCGTGCGGGCCATGGCGACCGCGCTGATGGTGCTGTCCACGGCCATCGGGCCGGGGATCACCGGGGTGCTGATCGACCGGGGCGTGAGTTTCCCCGAACAGGGGAGCGCCATGGCGCTCTGGTGCGCGGCCCTCAGCCTGTCCATGGTGCCGGTCCTGCGAAGGCTGGCCCGCGAGACCTGAGCGGGCCGCAGGCCGCGCCGCGCCTCGAGACTACCGAAGATTTGACGCGAATGCGCCACGTCCACGCCGCCATGGACCGCTAGGCCCGACCGGGAACGGCGGACATGCGGAGTGTCTATTGTGCAGTTTCTTGAGAACGAGAACGGCGCGGTCTCGCTGGATTGGATCGTGCTGGTGGCGGCCCTTGTCGGGCTGGCCATCGCAACCGCAACCGTGGTGTCGGGCCGGGTATCTCCGGCCGTGGACGCGCCCGGCTCGGGCCATGTGGAGCGGGGTGCCCCGATGGAGCCCGCCACCATTACCGTGCCCTTGCAAACAGGCCCGCACTGACGCCCCGCCCAGTCAGGGCAAGGAGGCGGGGGCACACAGGCCCCCGCGCCCGATCTTCACATCAGGTCGCGCACATCCGTCAGGCGGCCGGTGACGGCAGCAGCCGCCGCCATCGCGGGCGACATCAGGTGCGTGCGCCCGCCGCGGCCCTGGCGGCCCTCGATATTGCGGTTCGAAGTGGCCGCACAGCGTTCGCCGGGGGCCAGCTGGTCGGGGTTCATCGCAAGGCACATGGAACAGCCCGCAAGGCGCCATTCGAAACCGGCTTCCTTGAAGATGTCGGCCAGCCCCTCTTCCTCGGCCTGCGCGCGGACGAGGCCCGAGCCCGGCACGACCATCGCGCGCTTCACGGCGATCTTCTTGCCCTTCAGGATCTCGGCTGCGGCGCGCAGATCCTCGATCCGGCCATTGGTGCAGGAGCCGATGAAGACCGTGTCGATCTCGATGTCCTTGAGCGGCGTGCCCGCCGTCAGGCCCATGTAATCAAGCGACCGCTGCGCGGCCCCGACCTTGCCGCCCTTGAAATCCTCGGGCGCGGGCACGGCGGCGGTGATCGGCAACACGTCCTCGGGCGAGGTGCCCCAGGTCACCACGGGGGCGATATCCTCGCCGCGGATGGTGACGACCTTGTCCCAATGCGCGTCCTCGTCCGAGAAGAGCGTCTTCCACCACGCGAGCGCCGCTTCCCATTGTGCGCCCTTGGGCGCATGGGGACGGCCCTGCACATAGGCGAAGGTCTTTTCGTCCGGCGCGATCAGGCCCGCGCGCGCGCCGCCCTCGATCGCCATGTTGCAGACGGTCATGCGCCCTTCCATCGAAAGATCGCGGATCGCCTCGCCGCAATACTCGATCACGTAGCCGGTGCCGCCCGCCGTGCCGGTGTGGCCGATCACCGAAAGCGTGATGTCCTTGGCCGTGACGCCCGGCGCGAGCTTGCCGGTGATCTCGACCTTCATGTTCTTCGATTTCTTCTGGATCAGCGTCTGGGTGGCCAGCACATGCTCCACCTCCGAGGTGCCGATCCCGTGCGCCAAGGCACCAAAGGCCCCATGCGTCGCCGTGTGGCTGTCACCGCAGACCACCGTCATGCCCGGCAGCGTCCAGCCCTGTTCCGGGCCGACGATATGCACGATCCCCTGCCGCACGGCGGTGACGGGGTAGTAGTGGATGCCGAAATCGCGCGCGTTCTGGTCGAGGGCGGCCACCTGGATGCGGCTTTCCTCGGGCATCTGGTCGGGGTTCTCGCGGCCCGCGGTGGTGGGCACGTTGTGGTCGGGCACCGCGATGGTCTTTTCCGGCGCGCGGACGGTGCGGCCCGTCATGCGCAGCCCTTCGAAGGCCTGCGGGCTGGTGACCTCGTGAACGAGGTGGCGGTCGATGTAGAGAAGGCTCGTGCCATCCTCGGCTTCGTGCACGAGGTGGGCGTCCCAGATCTTGTCGTAGAGTGTCTTGCCGGTCATCGTCTCAGGGTCCTTGATGTCGGATATGTCGGGGAATGCGTGACGAGAGGGGGGCTCAAAGGCCGCCGAGCCGCGACCGGCGCGCGCCATGGAAGCGCCACGGCAGGCGCTCCCGATCCCCGATGTCGAATATCCCGGTCATGTCACCGCGCGAGATACATCGGGTCGGGGCGGATTCCAAGCCTCGCGCGTGCGCCGCGCTGCAGATCGTCCGGGCGTCTCCTGCCTTCGGGGACGGGTCCGAGATGGCGCCGGAGACCCCGAGCGGGCATCACGGTCGCCCGGCCGCGGCGCGCGCTGCGGGTGCGGGAGGGATCGACGCTGCGCACCACGCCGTCGGACTGATCCAACGGAGCGGCTGCGCCGCGGTGGTTCACGGGCGCTTCGCTCCGGTGGGCGCGCTGCGCGCGCGGGGGGCTCCGCCCCCCATCCCTTCGGGATTCCCCCCGCCATATTTGAAGGATGAAGATGCGGTCAGAGGGATTTCGTGGTGCTCAGCATCGTCGGGTCGAGGACCAGTTCGATGAGGTGAAGGCCGCCCTTGTCGGCGGCGTCGAGGGCCGGGGCGAGATCGTCCATCGTGGTGATCCGGTGGCCGGTGCCGCCGTAGCTGGCCGCGAGCTGCACGTAGTCGGGGTTGAACAGCTCGGTTCCCGAGACGCGGCCGGGGTAGTGGTTTTCCTGGTGCATCCGGATCGTGCCGTAGCGGCCGTTGTTGGCGATGATCACCGTGATGTCGGCGCCGTATTGGCGCGCGGTCGACAGCTCCTGCAGGGTCATCTGCAGGCAGCCGTCGCCTGCGAAGCAGATCACCGGGCGGTCGGGGTGCTGGAGCTTGGCCGCGATGGCGGCGGGCAGGCCGTAGCCCATCGAGCCCGAGGTGGGGGCCACTTGCGTCCTGTAGCCGCGGTAGCGCGCGTAGCGGTGGAGGAAGGCCGCGTAATTGCCCGCCCCGTTGGTGTAGAGCGCGCGGCCCTCGTAGCGGTCGGAGACGGCGCGCACGACCTGTTCCATCTTGACCGCGCCGGGGGTTTCCTGCGGCTCTTGCCACGCCTCGTACTCGGCGCGCGCGTGTTCCGTCCAACTGGGATCCTTGATCCGGCCATTGGCCCCGCGCAGGGCTGCCAGAACCGCGGGCGCGGGGGCGGCGAGGCTGGCGGTGGGCTGGTAGACCGTGCCGATCTCGTCGGGGTCGGGGTGGACATGAAGGATCGTCTTGCCCGGATCGGCGGGGTCGATGAGCGTGTAGCCGTTCGTCGCCGTCTCGCCCATCCGCGCGCCGAGGATCAACAGCGCATCGGCCGCGCGCAGGCGCTGGCCCAGCTTCGGGTTCATGCCGACGCCGAGATCGCCGATGTAATTGGGGTGGCCGTTGTCGACATAATCCTGCCGCCGGAAGGTGACCGCGACGGGCAGGCCGGTGGCCTCGGCCAGCGCCTGCAGGTCCGCCTGCGCCTGCGCCGACCAGCCCGGCCCGCCCGCGACGATCATCGGGCGGTCATGGGCGAGGAGCCGGTCGAGCAGCGCGTGGGCGGTCGCCGGGTCGACCGGCTGTTGCGGCAGGGTCGCAGGCCCGAGGTCGGGGACATCGGCCTCGGCCGAGAGCACATCCTCGGGCAGCGCGAGAACGACGGGGCCGGGACGGCCCGACTGCGCGACATGGAAGGCGCGGGCGATGTATTCGGGCAGGCGCGCGGTGGTTTCCACCTCGGCCGCCCATTTCACCAGCGGGCTGAAGAAGCGGCGGTAATCCACCTCCTGGAACGCGCCGCGGTCGCGGTCGCGCAGCGCCACCTGTCCGACGAAGACCACCATCGGCGTGCTGTCCTGCATCGCCACATGCAGCCCCGAGGCGGCATTGGTCGCCCCCGGCCCGCGGGTCACGAAGAGAACGCCGGGTGTGCCGGTCAGCTTGCCATGCGCCTCGGCCATCATGGCCGCGCCGCCCTCTTGCCTGCAGACGACATTCTGGATGTCGTGGTCATAAAGCCCGTCGAGCGCGGCGAGAAAGCTCTCGCCCGGCACCGAGAACACGCGCCGGACGCCGTTGATCGCCAGCTGGTCGGCGAGGATCTTTCCCCCGTGGCGCTTGGACATGGCCTCCTCCCGTTCTAGATGCCGCGCAACGGTTTTGAACGGAGGGGGCAGGGAATGTCCAGCGGCACACTTCTGGGGATTTGCGGATCGCTGCGGGCGGCGTCATGGAACCGCAAGCTGATGCTCGAGGCGGCGCGGATCTATGATCCGGCCGAGTTCCTCGACGCCGACCTGCGGCTGCCGCTCTATGACGGCGACCTGGAGGAGGCGCATGGCATCCCGGCCGAGGTGCAGCGCCTTGCCGACCAGATCAAGGCCGCCGACGCGGTGGTGATCGCGGGGCCGGAATACAACAAGGCGCTTTCGGGCGTGCTGAAGAACGCGCTCGACTGGGTCAGCCGGACCAAGGGCGGGCCGTGGCGCGACAAGCCGGTCGCCATCGTCTCGGCGGCGGCGGGGCGTGCGGGCGGTGAGCGGACGCAGATGACGCTCCGCCACGCGATGAACCCGTTTCGTGCGCATGTCCTGCCGGGGCCGGAGGTGATGATCGCGGCACCCGAGCGGGAGTTCGACGAGAACGGGCGGCTGGTGAACGAGATGCCCGTGAAGCTCTTGACCGAGCTGATGGAGGCGTTGCGCCGCGCGGCCTCCTAAAGGCTGGCCTCGGGGCGGAAGGCCTCGGGGCTACGGTCGGTGCCGTCGCGGACGAGGTCGGCCATCATCCCGGCGATGCCGGGGGCCATGCCGAAGCCGATCTTGAAGCCGCCATTGGCGATATAGGCACCGGGGCGCAGAGGGTGCGCCCCCAGCATCGGCGCGCGCGAGCGGCTGCGCGGGCGCAGGCCCGCCCATCGCTCGATCACGGGTGCCGCGCGCAGGGCCGGGCAGAGGCGGCGCGCGGTCTCGACCAGCGCGTCGAGCTGGGCATCGGTGGCGGTGGGATCGGTGTAGTCGCGCTCGGTGGTGGAGCCGATGGCCGTGGTCCCGTCGGCGTGGGGCACGATGTGCAGCGCCTCGGCGAATAGCTGCGGCGCGTCGCGCAGATCGGCGCGCAGAAGCGCGGCCTGCCCCTTCACGCCCATGCCCACCAGCCGACCGCGCGCTTGCGTCAACTCCTCGAGACCGGCGGCCCCCGTGGCCCAGACCTCCAAAGCCGGGCGGTCCGAGGGCTCGGCCCGGATCCGCCCGTCCCTTGAGCGGATCGCCGCGGCCAGCGCGGCGCAGGCGCGGCGCGGGTGCATCCGGGCGCTGAGCGTGTCGTGGATCAGCCAGCCCGTGGGGCTGGAGAGAAGGCCGGGGAAGTCGTCCTCGGGCACGACCCGCCAGCTATACTTCCCTTGCCAGAGGTCGGCCGCGCCCCCCTCGCGTGCGCGGGCGAGCGCCAGCGCCGCCGCGTCGGTCACGGGCTGCAACCGCCCGCCGCGCGCATAGCCGGGGTCTTCGCCGCCCGCCCGGGCCACCTCGGCCCAGAAGGCCTCGGCCGCATCGAGGCTCTCGAACTGCACCTGCTTCTTGGTGTTCCAGTTTTCCGGCACATGCGGGGCGAGTGCCCCCACCAGCCCGCCGGAGGAACCGGCGCCGATGCCATGCGGGTCCACCACTTCGACCGCGGCCCCGCGGCGGGCGCAGGCCCAGGCGATTGCAAGGCCGAAGATGCCCGCGCCAAAGACCCTGATGTCGGCCATTGCCAATCCCCCGTAGCTGGACCAGTGTCCGCGCGATTCCGGGGCAGGATTAGACGAGCCGCGCGGCATGGACCACCCGACACACGAGATCGACTGGCGCGCAGGCGGCGTGCCGGTGTCACGTCGCTTCGACGACCCGTTCTTCTCGCTCGAGAACGGGCTGGCCGAGACGCGCCATGTCTTCCTTGCAGGCAACGACCTGCCCGCGCGCCTTGCGCCGGGGTTCCATATCGCCGAGCTGGGGTTCGGCACCGGGCTGAACCTGGTGGCAGCCGCCTTGGCGTGGGACGCCGCCGGGATGGAAGGCCCTCTCCACTTCACGAGTTTCGAGGCTTTTCCCCTGTCGGGTGCGGATGCACGGGCGGCGCTTGCCGCCTTCCCCGAGGCAGCGCCCTTCGCCGCGGCCATCGCGGCGGCGCTGGACGGTGACGGGCGGATCGAAACGCCGAGCCTGTCGGCCCGGATCGTCTTCGGCGACGCGCGCGACACCCTGCCCGCGTGGGAGGGCACGGCGGATGCCTGGTTCCTCGACGGGTTCGCGCCTGCGCGCAACCCCGAGCTGTGGGAGCCCGCGCTGCTCAAGGCGGTCGCGCGCCACACCGCGCCGGGGGGCACCTGTGCGACCTATTCGGCGGCGGGCGCGGTGCGCGCGGCCCTGACCGACGCGGGCTTCGAGGTCGAGCGCATCCCCGGCTACGGGCGCAAACGGCACATGGTGCGGGGGCGGCTGGCATGAGCGCGCAGAACACGCGGCTGGGGATCTGGCTGATGGTGGCGACGACCTTCGTCTTCGCCATGCAGGA
>JAOARA010000083.1 GCA_025211115.1 Roseicyclus sp.
GATGACCGGCCATGGGGCGGCGACGATCCTCCCGGAGTGGCGTTTACCTATGCGCCCGGGCGGTCAGGGCAGCATGCGGATAACATCTTGAGCGGCTTCAGCGGCACCCTGCAGGTTGATGGATACGCAGGCTATACCAGCTTGCTCAAACGCCCTACACAGGATGTGGTGCTGGCCTATTGCTGGGCACACGCGCGGCGAAAATTGCATGACGTCACCCAATCTGGAGCTGCTCCAATCGCGCAGGAAGGCCTGGCGCAAATCCAGGCACTCTACCGTATCGAAAAAGACCTGAGAGGCCTGCCTGCCGATCAACGGCACGCTGCACGACGGGACCGCTCAAAACCCATCATCGACGCCTTCAAGCTCTGGCTCGCCCAGAACCGCGCACGCGTCTCAGCGAAATCGCCGACCGGTGAAGCCCTGAAATACATCGCCAAATACTGGGATGGCCTGTGTAGGTTCCTCGACGATGGCCGCATCGAACTCGACAACAACCCTGTCGAGCGCACCATCCGCCCCATCGCTCTGAACCGCAAAAACGCGCTCTTCGCCGGACATGATACCGGCGCTCAAAATTGGGCCGTAATCGCATCCCTGATCGAGACCTGCAAACTCAACGGGATCGAGCCGCATGGCTATCTGTCCGGTGTCCTGACAGCCATCGCAGGCGGGCACAAACAAGCGGATATCAAAGAATTGCTGCCTTGGAACTACACCGCACCAGTGTGAACGGCGCACCGCTTACCTCTCAACGAGAAAGACGCCGAACATTTCGTTCGCTCCACTGCAATTGGGTTGGGCCATTATCTGGAGGTTGGCTTTCTAGCTGCTTGCGATAACCTTCAGCCGCATGGCGCGCGTTTCAAGGAGATAAGTCTCCACGCTGGCCAGTAGATGCAGTCCCTCCTCTGTGACAGCCGATCGCGACAGGCCAGGCTGAACGATGCGCACATCGAATTCGTAGCGATAGTCCTGCCAATTCGCTTTAAGCTTTTTGAGGAATGCGGCTGTTCCCTGTTCGAAGCGGGAAGTCTGGCCCTTCTCCAGCCGTATCTTCTCCCGCTTCAACATATGTATGAGCATTCTGTTGGGCCGATCACGCCAGCGTGCGGATTTCTGCGCTTGCCCGCAAACTTCATAGAGATCCTTCACTCGCGCGCCGGGCGTGTCGGAACTGGAGTATTTGCAATGGTGAAGCGTCACTTGGACGAGACCTTCAGTCACTCGAAGGGTGACGACGTCCGCGATCTCTCCAGCCCCATCATCGTCGAAGATGATGTCAAAGGCGTCGCCTTCTGCGAGCAATGTCTCGATTACGCGCCGTTGCACTGAGTCAGTCCGCTTTTCAGGACCCTGCGCCTCGGCACGTATATTGGTCTCCGACCAATCCCAAACCTCGATCCGATCAGCGGAATACGGTTCCACCAAGACGCCTTCAGGCAGAGCATAAAGGTGACTGTAGATCAGCAGTGAACCATCCCCAAAGTCGATCTGTGGGGAATCCTCGCCGAAGGATTCCGAGAGCGACTTCGTCTTGCCGCTGACCTTGACGGTTGTTTTCGGCCCAGAGCGCTGCGGATAGCTGGCACCCCCTTCAGCAAAAACGATTTCGAATTCGGCGATGTGGTTATCGCTGCGCACCGTGAAGCGCAATGGACCCGTGCGTTCATGATCCAGAAGCTCGATGTCGCATTCAGCGAAGGCTACGGGTTTGTCACCGAAACTGATTTCGATCCGGTCCTCGATTTGCGTCAACAGCGATTCCGGCCAGTGGATCGCGACCGGAGGCACCTGCGGGCGTTCGCTGATCTGGCGAGGTCGCATCGCACTCTTGAAGACGCCATCGGTGGTGATCCCTGGATCTTTGACGGCTTTGCCGATATCCGCGCACCAATCGACCCAATCAGTCAGATCGCGAACCCGCGAAATCGACCAGAACTTGCCTTTGGCCGAACAGCCACGAGAGGCGGGAACACCGTCGAGGAAACCGGTTGCGAACACGTTGTTCTTGATGCGCGACTGGGACTTCGCAGTGTCGAGTCCGTCGGCGACATCGACACCCATATACATGGAATAGCGGACACCGCGTCCCTGATGGTGCGTCAGGCCAAGATTGCGCAGGATCAGGCGATTGAACCCATGCAGGCTGCGGAAGACCTCCTCGCCCTCGACCCGGCGCGCTGCCTCACCGCAGACCGCCTTGGCCAATCGGTCATACGGTCCCTTGATCGAGCTGCTGATATATAGGAGCTGACTATCGGCATCCCAATGCATCATGTGCAGGTCCCAGGTGACATTGGTCGCGTGCTGGGCCGTGGTCCAGCCGGCCTGCTCTTCGGAGCGGGTGACGAAGATGGCGACACGCTGGTGTGGGTTGACCTTCATGCCGAGATATACGCCGGGACTATATAAGTCCTCGGCCCGCAAAGGCTCCCAACCGTCGCAGTTGGTGCGATAGACGACGGCGTTCATCTTCGGTTCGAGCGTCTGCAGGGGAATGTCGCTCAAGTCGCCGACAAAGCCCTTGAACATCTCGGCACGGCGGACTTGCCGGTCGATCTTCGCGGTGCTGAGTGCCTCGACCAGCGCATTCCAGTCGGCATCCTCCGCATAGAGCTTGGCCAGCGAACGATCAATGTCGTCAATGCCGGTGTTGGCGATGACCGTGGCGTCGCCGAGGCGTGGATCCTGGCGGGTGAAGCGGCCGACAAACTGGATGGTAACGGCGATGCTCTTGTGCGGGTCGTGCAGGGCGGCGATCTTCAGTTCCGGCAGATCGAAACCTTCGCCGAGCATGTCCACGCAGACAATGATCCGGCTCTCGAAGCGCCGCAGAGCGGCAAGGTTTGCACGGCGTTCACGGATCGACTGCTGGCTATGGACGATGACCGGACGAAGTTCTGGGTACATCTCGCTGTAAAGCTGGTGGAGGGCTCTGGCGCGGTCGATAGTTTGGCAACGCGCCATGGCGAGATGGTTGAGGCCGAAGTCCAGATCACCCTGGAGGACTTCGCCGAGCTTTCCCGCGATCGCGAGATCGGCGTCTGCCTGATCGAGCCCGAAGACAGCCTCGAAGCGAATCGGCTTGAAATGGCCTTCGGCCTGCGCCTTCTTGAGCGGATAGGTGTAGATGAACTCGCCGTCGACGCGCCGGCCGTCCTCACGGAATGGTGTGGCGGTGAACTGGACGATCGGGAGCGGTGGCTCACGGTCCGCGAATAGGCCCCGAAAGCGCGCCCATGTCGGGGCGCCGATGTGATGAGCCTCGTCGATAAACAGCGCCGAGGCGCGTGCCGCCATCCGCTCCTGGACCGCCGCTTCGGCGCGGCCGGCGATCTGCATCGTTGTGACGATGACATTGGCACTGTCGAAGATCTCATCCACGTCGGCTAGCCTCGTCGGAATGTGCGAAAGGCGCATCACCACTGGAAATGCTGCCTTGTCTTCCAGGCATTGCTGTTGCCTCAGCACGCCGAAGGTCTCGAACTTGCCCGCGATCTGCTCTCGAAGGGCGTCCGTCGGCACTACGACCAGTAGCCTCTCGAAGCGCTGGTGGACGTTGAGCGCGAGCATGGTTTCCGTCTTGCCGGTGCCCGTCGGCATGACGATGGTGGCCGGATCGATCGATCGCGTCGCATGGGCCAAAGCCGCGTGCAGTGCGCCGATTTGAGGACGTCGCAGACCGAGCTGGGCTGGCCGCTCGTTTTCGGCCGCTCGTCCCTCGCGGAGATGAAAGGCGCCCGACCAAGATGCCGAAACCGCGGCCAGCCGTTCGACCCGCGCTTGGCGACTCAACGTGTCGATGCGGATGGGCAACGGGGCCATCCACCGGCCTTCGCCGGCGTCGAGTGCTTCTACGATCTGCGCCGGCTCACTCGCGCCGGGGACCAGAAGAATGAGCTCCGCCTCCAGCGACGTAGCGGTCTTCGCGTTGATGATCTTCAGTATCTCGCCAGACGGCAGCGTGGTTTCATGACCAGTCACACGGCGGATTGAAAAGGGACGCAGACGGCACCGTACGCGCTGCGGCGGAGCCGCCAATTGGCGTATAGGGCTTCCCAGGGCCTTGCCCTCTATCGCAAGCCGAGCAGGCAGCAGCAGTTCGACTTCGGGATTGAAGAGATCATCTTGGACGGGCTCGGTGCGCTTGCGGGAGGCCATGGTCGCGTCCTCGGCTATGCCGCAATCGTCTGGGGAGAAGGCGGGACGGTGATCACCGTCCCGTTCGTCATCAGAACGATCAGGCCCCGTTCGGCTCCGGTCATATCGAGATAGGCACGCACCTGAGCCCGATAGTGATCAAGCGTCTCCTGGGCGGGATTCACGTCGCTCTTCCAGTCGATCACGACGGCTGGCCGACCTTCCGGATTAACCGAAATCGCGTCCGCGATGCCCGCCGTCGCAACCAGTTCGGCCTCCTCTTGCTGAAAGGCATAGACCGGAAACTCAGCGAGCAATGAGGGACGCAATGCCGCCACCTCCGACAAGGCCAGCGTTCGCGTCACGCAACCGGCCAGTTCCTCAGGCGAAAGCCCGTCCGCCGGATCGGAGGAAGGCTCCTTGCCGTGCGCAGAAATGAGGTCTCCAGCACGCGCGGTGAGCGCCTCGTCGGCCTCGTTGCATTCCCCTGTCAGGACTTCTTCCATGAGCTTGTGAAGGATCAAGCCACGCTCGCGTCCGCCCCGGATGGAGGCGAGCGCGTCGGCGTCCGGCACCTGAGCATCCGCCGAACCGGCCCAGATGTCCGGTTCTTCTTCCTGAAGCACTGAACCTGTTGTCGTCTCGTCGCGGCTCGGCGCAAGCCAGGTCAGATGCATCTGCCTTTCGACAATCGCACCAGCCTCAGTGGCGAAACTCTCCCGTGTCTGACCGTTTTCTGTATCGGCTGTCGCCGCGATCGTGTCGAGCGGCAGATGCGACACGTCAAGGTGAGGGAGATCTGTCAGGGACAGGTCCACCAGGCCGATCCAGGCTGATTTCGAAGGCGTTACGTCGAGCCGCGGCAAGACCAAGAGTTCCCGGGCGCGGGTTGCTGCGACATACCAGAGCCGGACCCGCTCGCAGTCCAGTTCATCCTTCTCTGCCTGCCGCGCCGCGTCATAGCCGGACGGAGGGACACCCAGAACCGGGCAGTAGAAGGTATCAGTCTGGCGATCGGTCACAGCGCTGTCGGGCGCCATTACCCCTGTCATAGTGTTGATGGGGATGACGACCGGCCATTCAAGACCTTTCGCGGCATGCATCGTGTAGAGGGCGACGGCTTCTTCCTGCGCATCGGGCCGGCCTTCCACCGCGCGGGCCTCATCCGCCCATGCCGCCGTCATTGCCTCGGAAAAGGCCCGCAGACCCCGTACCGCATAGCTGACGGCGAGGCTGAGATAGAGATCGACATTGGCAAGTGCTCGTTCTGCCTGACCGCGATGCCGCTCCAGAAGAACCGGGCGTACCCGAAGGACGTCGACGGCCTGCGAAAGAAGATCGTGTGGTGTCGTGCTTTTGGCGCGTTTCTGGAGCCCTTGCAGCCGCTCGATCACATCGCGCGCCAGCGGATGCACTATTGCCGCGGGGTCGACGCCGAGGTCGAGCCGTGGGATCCGGACGGGTTCTTCTTCCGAACGCGGAAGCGCCCAGACGATGTCCAGAAGCTCCTCTTCGCTGAGCCCGACAAGCGGGCCGCGCAGCAATGCGCCGAGCGCCAGCGTATCACGACGATCGGCGAGAACTCGCGTGATCGCGATAAGGTCCTGCACTTCCTGCCGGCGAAACAGACCTTTGCCGGCCTGGGTTGCGACCGGGATGCCCCGGAGCTCAAGGGCTTCTTCATAGCGCCAGAGTTCCGCGCCGGTCGGGGCGAGCAAGGCGATGTCGCCCGGCTGGCAGGGGCGTTGTGCACCGGCTTTGCGATCCTGGACCGGATGGCTGCCGATCAAGCGTGCGCAAAGTTCAGCCACCGCTTCGGCTTCGGCGTCGCGTCGTTGCTCGGCACTGGCCTTGCCGTTCTCGTCAGCGACCGCGATATCGATCGCCGAGACGCAGACGCCGTCTTCCGGATCGTCGTGGAAGGGATCAAGCGCTGTGAAGCCGGGCTGGCCATCAGCCGACAGGACAGTCTCGAACCGTTCGTTGACGAAGGTGAGGATCGAGGCACAGGAACGGAAATTGGTCGAGATCGAGACGAGGCCGTCCGCGTCCTGTGTCGAGAAGGCCGTGCGAGCCTGGACGTAAGCGCCGACATCCGCGCCGCGGAAGCGATAGATTGCCTGCTTGGGGTCGCCAACCAAGAAGAGTGCGCCCGGCCGAATCCGGAAACGCGTCCAGTCCTGCGGATCATCACCGGGATCACCGCATAGACGCCAGAAGATTTCGGCCTGGAGCGGGTCGGTGTCCTGAAACTCGTCGACCAAGACCTTTGAATACCTCTGGCCGAGCGCCTGTCGCACAGTTTCATGGTCGCGCAACAGGTCGCGCGCGGCGTAGATGAGATCGTCAAAATCGAGCTGGGCGCTGGCGCGCTTGTGCTCACGATAGCGCGCAAGGATTGTGCCTGCTTCGTCGATCAATGTCGTGAGGACCTGGCCGGAAACCACCTGGAGTAGTGCGGCCCATGCGGCACAGCACGCTTCGTACAAACCGCTGGCCGTATCGTTCAGCCTGTCGCCGTCTGCCTTGGACAGCCCTGCCTGCTTTGCCGCTGCCGCCCATTTGCCCTTCTTGCGGTAGGCGTAAAAGCTGCCCGTCCCGGTCGTAAGGTCGGGATGCGGGCGTGCAACCAGCAACCCGACGAGCCCGGCGGGCGTGGAACCATCTGTAACCGATGGAAGGGCGGCCGCCATTTCAGAAAAGCGCACGGCGAAGACCTCCGTTTCCGGCTCATCAACGCCGGCGCCTTGCACAAAGGCCGAAAGTTCGTCGGCCGCCTGCTGGAAGGCTTGCAGGTGACCTGCAAAGGGCATCGCCTGCGGTGCGACCAGTTTCCTCGACCGCCGGAGGGCTTCGGCGATCTTGTGCATCAGAGCGACGGTCTCTCCCGGGTTATGCAGCACCATCTCGGCGAGGACGCCGCCCTGATCGCCAGACAATCGCTCGCGCAGCCAGCCTTCGACGATTTCGAGGAAGTTGAGATCGGCCTGGTTGCGGTCGATGACCGCTGCGCCCGGATCGATATCCGCTTCCGCCGGGTAGGGCTTGATCAATCGCTGGCAGAAGCCGTGGATGGTCGAGCAGGTGATTTCGTCGATAGCCGTGCTGGCCGACATCAGATTCTCGCGCTGTGCCGCAGACAGTCCCTCCGGCAAGCCGGCGCGGAGCTCCGGTGCGATATGGCCGGCGGCGAGATCTTCGACGAAATCCCGAACCCGCAGGAGGAGCTCGCTGGCCGCCAGTTCGGTAAACGTGACTGCCGCGATGGAACTTGGCGCGACACCCTGCGCCAGCATGACAGCGATCCTGCCGGCCATCACGGCGGTCTTGCCCGATCCCGCGCCGGCCTCAACCAGAATGGATCGGTCATGACGGCTGATCGCGTCATGCCGGGCGCCATCATCATTCAGAACTTTCACGCTGCTCATCATTCCGCCTCCCAGATCGGCGCGACCTCACTGAGCCGCTCGGTCGAGGCGGCTTGTTTGCGTTTGCAGTAGGTGGCGCCTGCGTTTGCCGGCAGGGCAAAAGCGAGATCGTCGTAGTCGCCTCCGGTATCCGGCCCGGGCAGTGCCGCGCCGCTGGCCAATGCGGTTCTCGCCGCCCGCAAATATGCCTTGATCTCCGCCAGGACGATGTCCGGCTCGTCGAGCTGGAGATCGAGCGGTTCACGCGGATAGAGCAGCGAGGCGCTGATCGCGATGTGGTCGCCCAGGAGCGCCTTGACGGCGAAGGCATAAAGGCAACGCTGAAGCTCGCGGCCGCCGTTTACACGGATGTCGCCTTTGGGCGGCTTGCCGGTCTTGTAGTCGCGCACGAGTGCCCGGCTGCCGTCATCAGCGATGTCGAGCCGGTCGATATAGCCGGCAATGTGAAATCCGGTGTCGGGGATGATCACCGCCACACTGGCGTCCCAGGGCAATGCCGCCTCCGACTTGGGCTCGGACCCGCCGAACGGGAC
>JAOARA010000010.1 GCA_025211115.1 Roseicyclus sp.
CCATCAGCCTGACCCACCCCGTCACCGGCGCGCGCCTGACCATCACCGCGCCGCTGCCCACCCCCATGCAAAAGACATGGGACGCGATGGAATGGCGCGCCGCCGACGTGCCCGCCGACCCTTTCGCGGAGGAGGAATGACCGAGCTGCGTCTCGTCATCTTCGATGTCGACGGCACGCTCGTCGACAGCCAGGCCCATATCGTCGCCGCGATGAATGCGGCCTTCACCGCCAACGGCCTGACACCGCCCGACCGTGCGCGAACGCTCTCCATCGTCGGCCTGTCGCTGCCCGTCGCCATGGCGCGCCTCGCCCCCGACCACCCCGACCGGATCGACGCCCTCGTCACGGCCTACAAGGACAGCTTCGCCGCCCTTCGCCATGAAAACGGCGCGGCTCTCTCCCCGCTCTTTCCCGGCGCGCGCGCCGCCCTCGACGCGCTCAAGGCCGAGGATCACACGATCCTCGCCATCGCCACCGGCAAATCCCGCCGCGGGCTGCTGCACATCCTCGACCTCCATGACCTCCATGGTCATTTCCTCTCGGTCCAGACCGCCGACGACCACCCCTCCAAACCCCACCCCTCGATGATCGAGGCCTGCCTGTCCGAGACCGGCGTCGCCAGGACCCGCGCCGTCATCCTCGGCGACACGACCTTCGACATCGACATGGCCCGCGCCGCGGGCATCGCCGCGCTGGGCGTCGCGTGGGGCTACCACCCGCCCGAGGCCCTGACCGCATCCGGCGCGGCCGCGATCCTGCAGGACTTCGACGCCTTGCCCACCACCCTCCAAAGGATATGTCCCCACCCATGAGCGCAGGCTGGAAAGCGAAACGGTTCTGGACAGAGGTCTCCGTCGCCGAGACCGAAGGCGGCTTTTCCGTGCATCTCGATGCGCGCCGCGTGATGACGCCGGGCAAGCTGCCCCTCACGCTGCCCACCCGCCCCATGGCCGAGGCCGTGGCAGCGGAATGGGCCGCGCAGGAGGGCGAGATCCAGCCGCTCACCATGCCGGTCACCCGCGCCGCCAATTCCGCCATCGAGCGCGTCACCCCCCAGCGCCCCGAGGTGGCGGCCATGCTCGCCGCCTACGCGGAAACCGACCTCACCTGCCACCGCGCCGAGACGCCGGAGGCGCTGGCCCAGCGACAGGCCGCCGCCTGGGACCCGCTGCTCGACTGGGCGGCCGACCGCTTCGGCGCGCGGCTCTTTGCGACCGCGGGCATCCTGCCGGTGGAACAGCCCCCCGCCAGCCTCGCCGCGCTGCGCGCCCATGTCGAGGGCTTCGACGCCTTCCACCTCACGGCGTTTCACGACCTCGTGGCGCTTTCGGGCTCGCTGGTGATCGGGCTTGCGGTGGCACATGACCATCTCGACCCCGAGGCGGCATGGTCCCTGTCCCGAATCGACGAGGACTGGCAGATTGAACAATGGGGCCCCGACGACGAGGCCGAGGCGGTCACCGCCCTCAAACGCCAGGATTTCCTGAGGGCGAAAGCCTTCTGGTCCCTTTCGACGCCCGGTTGAGCGCGCAGCGCCGCGCGCGATGTCAGCCTGCCCTGAAAACCGGCAGCTTTCCTGCGTTCTGCCGAAATCGGCATCATTTCCCCAGGGTAAGCGGCCCGGCTGCACTTGACCTGATGCCCGTTAATTGCCCATTTTGGCAGCGGTGAGAGGGGCACTCGCATCTCACGGCCAAATGACAAAGCCCTGGGGCAAAAAGATACAGCCCAAAGGGCGGTCCATCAGGAAGAGGTTAACATGAAGAAAACAGCATTCCTCGGCACGCTTGCCGTTGCCGGCCTTGCCGCCAGCATCGCGTCGGCACAGTCGACGCTCGAGCAGGTCCAGGACGCCGGCGTGCTGCGCTGCGGTTCGAACGAAGGCCTTGCAGGCTTCGCCGCGCCCGACGCCAACGGCGTGTGGTCCGGCTTCGACGTCTCGCTCTGCCGCGCCATCGCAACGGCCGTTCTGGGTGACCCCCAGGCCGTCGAGTTCGTGCCGCTGACCAGCCAGACCCGCTTCACCGCGCTGGCCGCAGGCGAAGTCGACGTGCTCGTCCGCAACTCCACCTGGACCTTCTCGCGCGACACCGACCTCGGTCTCGACTTCAAGGGCGTCAACTACTACGACGGCCAGGGCTTCATGGTGAACAGCGACCTCGGCGTCGCCTCCGCCACCGAGCTCGACGGCGCGACCGTCTGCATCCAGACCGGCACCACCACCGAGCTCAACCTCGCGGACTTCTTCCGCGTGAACAACATGAGCTACGAGCCGGTTCCGGTCGCCACCAACGCCGAAGGCCAGCAGCAGTATCTCGCCGGTGCCTGCGACGTCTACACCACCGACGTGTCGGGCCTTGCCGCGACCCGCGCCACCTTCGAGAACCAGGCCGATCACGTGATCCTGCCCGAAATTGTCTCGAAAGAGCCGCTCGGCCCGGTCGTGCGTCACGGCGACAACCTGTGGGGCGACATCGTCTACTGGACCCTGCACGGCCTGATCGCCGCCGAGGAATACGGCGTCACCTCGGCCAACGTGATGGAACTGGCCGCTGCCCCCACCGCCAACCCGGAAATCAACCGGATGCTCGGCACCGAGGGTGAACTGGGCGCGATGATCAGCCTGCCGAACGACTGGCTCGTCAACGTGATCGCAGCCGTCGGCAACTACGGCGAGATCTTCGAGCAGAACATCGGCGAGAACACGCCGGTCGGCCTCGCACGCGGTCTCAACGCACAGTGGACCGACGGCGGCCTGCTCTACGCACCGCCGTTCCGCTGATCCGCTGAACAAGGGGGCCGGGCCATGCGCCCGGTCCCCGCCTTCGCTCAAGCTTCATCGTCAAACGTGCCCATCACCTCCCGTCCGGTTCGTTCGGTCGGCATTAACTCCCATTATGTCAGGATTGCGCATGGCCGATATCACCGAACCGCCGCGCGAGAGCTTTCGCCTGAGCCAGCTGCTCTACGACGCCCGCTATCGGTCGCTGACGATCCAGGTCGTCGCCGCCATCCTGATCATGCTCCTGCTGGTCGAACTGGTCGACAACACCGTCACCAACCTTGCCGCGCTGGGCAAGGACATCGGCTTCGGCTTCCTGTGGACCACCGCCGGGTATGACATCAACCAGCAGATCATCCCCTTCTCCTCGCAGGACACACACGCCCGCGCGGCCCTCGTGGGGATGCTCAACACGCTCCTCGTGGCGTTTCTCGGCTGTATCCTCGCCACCGTGATCGGTGTCTTCGCGGGCGTGCTGCGCCTGTCGAAGAACTGGCTCGTCGCCCGCATCATGACCGTCTACGTCGAGGCGATGCGGAACACGCCGCTGCTGATCTGGATCTACATCGTCTACGCCGTCATGACCGAGGCGACGCCCCAGCCGCGCGATTTCCGCGAAGGCGGCTCGGCCTCGATGTATCTGTGGGACAGCGTCGCCATCACCAACCGCGGCGTCTACATCCCCGAACCGCTCTGGGGGGCCGGGTCCGGCGTCGTGGTGGCGGTGTTCCTTCTGTCGATCCTCGGCATCTTCGCGCTGCGCCGCTACGCCAGGCGGCTGCAGGACAAGACCGGCCAGCAGCTTCCCGTGCTGTGGATGTCGCTGGGCCTGTTCTTCGTGCCCGCCATCCTCGCCTATTTCGTCATGGGCCGCCCCATCACCCTCGAATACCCCGAGCTGGGCGGCTTCAACTTCTCGGGCGGCATCCAGGTCCGCAACTCCTTCATCGCGCTCTGGCTCGCGCTCTCGCTCTACACCTCGGCCTTCATCGCCGAGATCGTGCGCGCCGGCATCCTCGCCGTCTCCAAGGGCCAGACCGAAGCCGCCTTCGCGCTGGGCATCCAGCCCAACCGCACCATGCAGCTGATCATCCTGCCGCAGGCGCTGCGCGTGATCGTGCCGCCGCTGATCTCGCAGTATCTGAACCTGACCAAGAACTCCTCGCTCGCCATCGCGGTGGGCTACATGGACGTGCGCTCGACGCTCGGGGGCATCACCATCAACCAGACCGGCCGCGAGCTGGAGGGGATGCTCCTGCTCGGCCTGTTCTACCTCGTGACCAGCCTCGTCATCTCGGCGCTGATGAACGTCTACAATTCCAGCGTGAAGCTGAAGGAGCGGTGAGATGAGCGAAGCCCACGCCCACAGCGTCGCCTATGTCCGCGACACCATGCTTCCCGAGGCGGCCCCTCCGCCCGGCGAAACCGGCCCGCTGCGCTGGATGCGCGAGAACCTGTTCTCCTCCATCCCCAACGCGGCCCTGACGCTGCTGTCGATCTATTTCATCTACACCATCCTCGCCGCCATCCTGCCCTGGATGCTCGGCGGCATCTGGGACGCGGGCTCGCTCACCGAATGCCGCGCCATCCGCGACGAGCGCGGCCTCGAGACGGCGGCCTGCTGGGCCGTCATCAACGAACGCTGGCTGCAACTCCTGTTCGGCTTCTACCCCATCGACAGCCCGCTGCTCGCCCGGCTCTTCTACGCCGACGAGCTGGCCGCCGCCGGCGGCATGGAGGCCGTCTTCGGCGCAGGCTCCAACGCCACTGCCCGGATCGAGTTCGTCGCCCAGATGCGCGCCGACCTCGGCAACCTGGTCGTGGTCTTCTTCGGCTACTGGCGCCCGCTTCTGGCGCTGGCCCTGCTGGTCGTGGCCGTCGCGCCGGTGCTCTACTCCAGCCTGCCGCGCAAGATGCTGGTCTTCTCGCTGGCCTATCCCTTCGTCGCCGTCTTCCTGCTCTGGGGCGGCACGATCTGGGGGCCGATGCTGGTGGCGCTCGGCATCCTCCTGTCGCTCGGCGTCATCCGGGTCGTCGCGGGGGAAACCAACGCGCTTCTCGGCATGCTGGCCGGGATCGTCGTGGCGCTGATGATCTTCCTCAACCCGCTCGCCTTCACCGACCTGGGGCTCTTCCCGCTCCTGCCGCATGTGAAGGCGATGCTCGACAGCGCCCTGCCGCTCGGCCTTCCGGCCATCGAGAGCGCCGATTTCGGCGGCTTCATGCTGGCGATCATCATCGGCACCTCGGGCATCGTGCTGTCGCTGCCGCTGGGCATCCTGCTGGCGCTGGGGCGGCAATCCTCCATGCCGCTGATCAAATGGGTCTGCGTCTCCTTCATCGAGGTGATCCGCGGCGTGCCGCTGATCGTGTGGCTCTTCACCGCCTCGCTGCTGCTCAACTACTTCCTGCCCCCCGGCACCGATTTCGACCTGCTCCTGCGGGTGATCATCATGGTGACCCTCTTCGCCTCGGCCTATATCGCCGAGGTGGTGCGCGGCGGCCTCGCCGCCCTGCCCAAGGGCCAGTATGAAGCCGCCGACAGCCTCGGCCTCGACTACTGGAAGGCGATGCGCCTGATCGTGCTGCCGCAGGCGCTCAAGATCTCGATCCCCGGCATCGTCAACACCTTCATCGGCCTGTTCAAGGACACCACGCTCGTGGTCTTCATCGGCCTGCGCGATCCACTCGGCCTCGTGAACGCCATTCGCGCCACCGGGGAATGGAACGGCATCTACTGGGAACTCTACGTCTTCGTCGGGCTCATGTTCTTCATCTTCTGCTTCTTCATGTCCCGCTATTCCATGTATCTCGAGCGCAAGCTCGCCACCGACCGCCGCTAGGGAGACCCGTCATGGCCGAAGCGCACACCAACCCCGTCGAATCGCGCAAGATCGACCGGTCCCAGATGACGGTCTCCGACGAGATCGCCATCGAGATCACGAACATGAACAAGTGGTATGGCACCTTCCACGTTCTGCGCGACATCAACCTGACCGTGAACCGCGGCGAACGCATCGTGATCTGCGGCCCCTCGGGCTCGGGCAAATCCACGCTGATCCGCTGCATCAACGCGCTGGAAGAGCACCAGAAGGGCCAGATCACGGTCGACGGCACGCTGCTGTCGAGCGACCTCAAGAACATCGACCGCATCCGCTCCGAGGTCGGTATGGTGTTCCAGCACTTCAACCTGTTCCCGCATCTGACCATCCTCGAGAACTGCACCCTCGCCCCGATCTGGGTCCGCAAGGTGCCCAAGCGCGAGGCCGAGGAAACCGCGATGTATTTCCTCGAGAAGGTGAAGATCCCCGAGCAGGCGGGCAAGTATCCCGGCCAGCTGTCGGGCGGCCAGCAGCAGCGCGTCGCCATCGCCCGCTCGCTCTGCATGCGGCCGCGGATCATGCTCTTCGACGAGCCGACCTCGGCCCTCGACCCCGAGATGATCAAGGAGGTGCTCGACACCATGATCGCGCTCGCCGAAGAGGGGATGACCATGCTCTGCGTGACGCACGAGATGGGCTTTGCCCGGCAGGTGGCCAACCGCGTGATCTTCATGGACCAGGGCCAGATCGTCGAACAGAACGAGCCGGAACCCTTCTTCACCAACCCGCAGAACGACCGGACCAAGCTGTTCCTCAGCCAGATCCTCGGTCACTGACCTGGGCCAAGGGGCCAAAAGGGTCTTGCAAGACCCTCACCACGGCCTTGCAAGGCCGTGAGCAAGACCCTTGCAAGGGTCTTGCCGGCGCCCGGCTTACAGCTCGCGCGGAACCACGAATTCCAGCACCCGGCCCGACCACCAGTCGACCGCCGCCCAGTCGTCGCCCGGAAACTCCGCCACCAGCGTGGCGCAGGTCGGGTAGTCGATGAAGCGCGGATGGGGGGCCGGGTCCTCGACGATCCGGTGCGCGAACTCCCCGATGCCGGGGTTGTGCCCGATCAGCATCACGACCGGGTCGGTCGCCCCGCGCAGCTCGCGCAGGATCACGCCCGCCTCGGCATGGTAGAGCGCGGGAACCGCGGTCATCGGCACCGCGCCGCCCAGCTCGGGCGAGAGCCGCTCCCAGGTCTCCTGCGTCCGCCGCGCGGACGAGACCAGCGCCTGCCCCGGCACATGGCCCTTCGCCGTCAGCCAGGCCCCGATCTTCGGCGCATCGCCTTGCCCGCGCGCGTTCAGGGGGCGGTCATGGTCGCTCAGAAGCGGGTCGTCCCAGCCCGACTTGGCGTGGCGGGTCAGGATCAGGGTCAGCGTC
>JAOARA010000084.1 GCA_025211115.1 Roseicyclus sp.
AGCTGTCGGAGCTGATGGTGGAATTCGCCGCCATGGGCCGCCAGAACGCGCTGGACCAGCGCCTCGCCTCGCGCGAACAGGCCAAGGACGAGCTGTTGTCGCAAGCCTCGGCAACGCGGGAAGCGGCGGTCACGCAGGTCGGCGTCGCCGCGGCGACACTTGCCGTCTCGGCCTTGACCGCAGGCCTGTCGCTCAGCCAGGCCGGGAAGGCCGGCGAAACCTCCAAGCAGTTGGGAAAGCTCGCCGATGAAGGCGGTGACAACCAGGCGCAGGTCGCCGCGATCACGAATGCGGCCACCAAGACACAGTTGCAGAACCAGGCCGTGACCCAGGGCGTCGGCATGATCGGCCAGACCTTCGAAGGGGCGGGCGGCCTCATCTCGGGCTTTCAGCAGGCCGGCGGCCAGGTCGATGCGGCCAATGCCCAGATGGAACAATCGAACTCGGACCTCTCCAAGAAAGTGATGGACGATTTCGAAGAGATCGTGCGCGCCACGATCCAGTTCCTGAAGGAAATGCAGCAGGCCGAGACCGACCTGATGGCCAGCATGACCCGCGTCTGACCCGATGAGCGGCCTTTCCCTTCCTCCGGTCGACCGTGCCGTGCATGCCGTCTGGGCGGCCATGGGCCTTGCCCTGCCCTCCGATCCCGTGGGCACCGAGGCGGAGTTCGACCTCGACGGCACCCCGATCCGCATCACCGAGGCGCTGCATGGCCGGGGCGTCCGGCTGGTGGCGCAGATCGGGGCCCTGCCGCCCGATCCCCATGGCGCAAACGACGCCCTGCGCCGGGTGCTCCGGCTGGCGCTGCCTTTGGCCGCGTTCAACCGCGCCACGGTCGCGCTGCCCGCGGGACGCGACAGGGTGCAGATGGAAAGCCTGATGCGCGGGCTGGCCACGCCGCCCGCGGTGGTCGAGGCGACGATCGTGATCGACGACCCCGCCACCGCCCCCGCCGCCCTGCAGGAGCTGATGCAGTGGCGTCACTACGTCGCCGACATCCTTCTGCCCGTCGACAGCGGCGCGCGCGACGAGGCCGCCCCAGCCGCGGCCCCGGTCGACCCGCCCGACATGATGATCTTTCAGCCCTGACAGCCGTGACGCCCCCCTTGCCCCAACAAGACGACCCCACCATGACCGAGACCACGCCCGCCCCCGTCGGCCTTGCCGCCCGCTTCGGCCTGTCCGCCGAGGATCTGCGGCCCAACGCCCGCCACGCCAAGAGCCTGCGCGACAGCGGCCGCGCCGAGGAGGCGCTGCGCATCTTCGCCACGCTGGTGTTGGCCGCGCCCGAGGACGTGGACTTCCAGCTTGGTCTTGCCGATAGCGCACTGGCCACCGGGCAGCCCGAAGTGGCGCTTCAGGCCGCCGCCGCGGCCATCGCCTTCGACCCGAAGAACCCGGTCGCCTTCCTCGCCTCGGGGCTGGCCTGCCTGGCGATGGGCGAGCCCGCGCTGGCGCGGGAAGACCTCGCCGACGCCCTGCGCCTGTCCGAGGCCGCGCCGGCCAGCGCCGAAGCCCACAAGGCCGCGGGCAAGATCGCCGCGCGCGTGCTCGCCGGGCTGTCCGGGTCGGCCGATGGCTGACAGCGCCGAGGGTCTGCCTGCCCCCGACCTCGAGGGGCTGCGCCGGGACCTGGCGCTGCTCGCGGCCGAGACGGGCTTTGCCTATGACCGGGTCTTCGACCGCATGGCCGGGGGCGCAAGCATCGCCGAGGCGCTGGACCTGCCCGAGGGCACGGCGGCGGCGATCTATGCGCTGGCCTATGCGCGGTTCAACGCGGGCGACCTCGACCGCGCCCTGCCGCTGTTCCGGGCGCTGGTCCTGCTGGGGCCGCAGGGCCGCGATCACTGGCTCGGGCTGGCGCTGTGCCTGCGCGGCAAGGGCCTGATGGCCGAGGCGGCCCCGGCCTTCGCCACGGCGGCGGCGCTTGCGCCCGACGACCCGATGATCCTGTTCCACTGCACCGAGCTTGCCTGCCACACCGGGGATTGGGCAGCGGCGAAGGCCGGGGTGGCCCGCTTCGCCGGGATGCCGCAAACCCCGGTGTGGCGGCGCCTGTTGCCCGAGATGCGGAAGCTCGCCACCGCGGTCGAGCTGCGGGGCTGAGGGGATGTCGGGCGGCTTCGCGGATCTCGACCTCGTCCGGTCCCGGATCGCCACCGAACTCGACCGCCTGCGCAGCTGGGTCGAATACGGCGACCGGACCGAAGCGCCGGGCGAGGCCGCGCCGCTTGCCGCGACCGGGCCGCACATGTCCGCGGAGCTGTTCCACCACGACGACGCCCCGCCCCCCGCGCTGGAGGTGCTGGAGGTTCTGGCCCCGCCGCGGGCGGAGCTTTCCGCCGGCACGGCCTGGCTGGCCGAATGGCAGCTCACGCCGCCCGGCGGCGTCGCCGCGGAGACGGTCGTGTCGCCCCCGACGGATTGGCGCGACCCCGACGACCGGCTCGAGACCGCGGTCGCCCTTTTGCTCGACACCGCTCCCGCCGGGCTGGGCAGCCCCGGCACGACCGGGGCGCTGGTCATCCTGAACGCGGCCTTCATCCCCGGCTGGCCCTTTCCCGATGCGCTGGTCCGCGACAGGTTGCCCGCGCCGCGGGCCGATCCGGCGCTCTCTGCGCTTGGCGACGGGTTCTCCGCCATGTCCGAGGCCGAGCGGGCCGAGTATCTCGCGCGGCTCGGTCTGCCCTTTCAGCTGCCCGCGCAGCTCCGCACGCTGCTGGACCGCACGCTTGACCCCAAGATCGCGCGCGGTCTGCTGCTGGCCTTCCTCGAGGCGTTGTCGACCCTCGTCGAGGGGCTTGCCCGGTTCGAGGCCGAATTGAGCGACCACCGCGCCGCCCGCGAACGCCTTGCGGACGCGATGCCGCGCCATCCGGGCGGCAAGACCCGTCTGCAGGTCTGAGCGCGCTGGCCCTAGGCCCGGCGGGCGCGGCGCAGCCAGGCCAGGACCGCAAGCCCCGACAGGAAGAGGGCAAGGTTGCCCGCGCGGCGCAGGGCGTCTTGCCAGTTCCGCGCGGGCGCAGGGGCCGCGCCACCGCCCCCGGCCCGCCCGCCCGCGCCCTGGTCCAGCACCCGCGCCAGCGCGGCGGGAAATTCGGCGCGGGTCACGCCCGCCTCGGCCAGCGCGAGGAAGCGGGGGTTCCAGCCCTCGGGACCGCCCAGCGCCGGGGGCACCGAGATCTCGCGCCACTCTGCCACGCCGCGGGCGCGCAGGGCCGCCACCGCCGCGGGGTAGCCCTCGTGCGACAGCACGAAGACCAGCGGCTCGCCGGGCCCGCCGCCGCCCTCCTGCAGCGCCGCGCCGTCGGCGGTGACGACCAGCACCGCACGCCCCTCGGGGTGCAGCGCCTGCCAGAACGCCTCGACCAGCTCTGTCGGCCCCGCGGGCACCTGCCGCTGATTGGCGCGCGCGGGCGTCCCGGCCTCGGGCCGGAGGGCAGCGACGGCCACCAGCACAAGCACCACCGCCAGCAAGGTCGCGGCGATGTCAGGCAACCAGGCGAGGCCCCGCCCTAGCGGAGACATGCCAACACCTCGGCCAACTCTGTCGATCCGATGCCGGGGCAGGCCGCGGACAGGCGGCGGATCTCGATCTCGGGCCAGCCCGCGCGCGCCGCCGCGGATTCCGCTAGGAACGCAGCCTCGAGCCCGCCGGGCTCCACCACCAGCACGGGCACCCCCGGCCCCGGCGCAGGCACCTGCCCGGCGGCAAGCGCATCGAGGCCGATCCGCTGCCCGGTGCCAAGGGTCAACCCCTCTGCCGATGCCAGCCAGATCAGCCCGTCGGCCGCCGGGGCCGCAGGCACCCGGACCAGGACCACCGCCAGCACGAGAAACATCACCCCCGCCAGACCCAGCATCAGGTCGGCCACGGCAAGCCCCGGATCAGGCCCCTTCATCCGCCGCCACCAGCGCCGCGAGCGTCAGCAGCACGATGGCCGCCCCGATGCCCAGCAGCGTCGTCTCGAAGGCCAGCGCCAGCCCGTCGAGCAACCCGCGCAACAGGACCGGATCGGCGCGTCCGCCGGCAAAGATCATGGGCAGGGCCGAAATCGCCTCCATCAGCCCGGCGACCGTCCCGAAGAACCCCAGAAGCGGCAGCAGCCCCACGAGCGTGCCCCGGACCCCGAGCGCCCGCGACGACACCGGCCCCGCGAGCGGCAGCAGCGTCAGGACGAGACAGACACAGGCCACCGTGCAGATCACGAGGTGAACCGGCCCCCGCAGGAAGACCAGCCGCAGGCTGTCGGCCACGACGCCCTGGTGCAGTCCAGCGAGAGCGACGACAAAAAGCGCGCCCCCCCAAAAGCACCGCACCCATAAGCCCGACGGGCTGCGCGGGCCGCGTGCCGATCAGGGCCGCCGCGAGAAGCAGCAGGACGACGGGCCATTGTCCGAAGGCCGCGATCGTGGCGGCATCCCGCCCCGCGGGACCGGCGACCGCCGCAAGCCAGACGCCCATCGCCAGCAGGAACCAGGCCGCCGCCGCAAGGCCCGGCGGCACGGGCAGGCCAAGGGCCGCCAGCACCCCCAGCGCGACCGCGACGGCAAGGGCCGGGTCGAGCAGGGTCAAGACCCCCTCGGGCACGAGCGCGCGGGCGGCCCAGACCATCGCCGCCGCGAACAGGACCACGGCAAGATGGGCGATGGCCTGCCTCCCGAACGGCATCTAGCGGAACTCGATCCGGTCAAGCGGCTGCACGCTGACCTGCGGCGTCAGCTCCTGGAAGGAGAGCACGGCAAGCTCGGGAAAATCCCGTTCCACGAGCTTGCGCAGGAAGCGGCGGATGTCCATCGGCGTCAGGATCACGGGGCGCAGCGTGTGCCGGCTCAGGTCGCCCAGCGTCGCCTTGAGGGCCGCGACCAGCTTGCGATGCGAGTCGGGCGACAGCGTCAGGTAGGACGCCCCCGAAGTCTGCCGGATCGCGCCGCGCACCTCGTCCTCGATGGCCTTGGACAGCAGGTAGGCCGAGATCACGCTCTGCCCGCCCGCGAACTTGTGGGTGATGTAGCGGCTGAGCGCCGAGCGCACATGTTCGGTGAGCAGGATCGGATCCTTCTCGCGCTGGCCCCATTCGACCAGCGCCTCGAGGATCGTGCGCAGGTCGCGGATCGAGATTTCCTCGGACACCAGCCGCTGCAGCACGTCGGCGATGGTGATGACCGGCAGCGTCCGGTTCACCTCGCGCACCAGCTCGGCGAAATTCTTTTCCATCTCGCCCAGCAGATACATCGTCTCCTGCACGCCCACGAATTCGCCCGCGAAGGACTTGAGGACATGGGCAAGGTGAAAGGTCAGCATCCGAGGCAGGTTCATCACCTGCAGATCGGCGCGGCGCAGAAGCTGCTCGTGCTTGACCGAGACCCAGAGGCTTTTCGTGTTCGGCAGGAAATCCTCGCCCAGCTCGTAGGGGATCTTGAACATCTCGAGATTGGCGGGGGTTTCGCGCACGATGACATGGCCGGGGCGCGAGCGCCCGACGGCAACCGGGATCTCGTTCACGAGGATGCGGTATTCATCCTCGTCCAGGCTGTCGTTGAGGCGCAGGTGGACGCCCGGAAACGGCACGCCGAGGTCGAAATAGAGTGCGCGGCGCACCTTGGCGACCTCGGCATCGAGGCGGCGCGGGTCGATATAGCCGCGCACCGAGGGCGAGATATCGACGATCAGCGGCACGGTGAGGGCGAAACTGACCGGCTCGACCTTTTCGATGGGCGCATTGCCCTTGGCCTCGGCCGGCAGGGCGGGCGCCAGCTCGGGTGCATTCGCCGGGGCAAGCGCGGGCATGAACCGGTTGGCGCTCGCTTCGGCCACGCGCTTGCGGTTGCGCCCGATCAGAAGACCGCCCCCGCCCACCAGCGCCGCGAGCCCGAGGAAGACCGGCGTCGGAAAGCCGGGCACCAGCGCGAAGCCGAGCAGGATCGCCGCCGCGATGAGCAGCGCCTTGGGCTCGTTCATGATCTGGTTGCCGATATCCTCGCCGAGGTTCTCGTTGTCCTCCGAGGCGACGCGGGTGACGATGAACCCCGCGGTGATCGAGATGAACAACGCCGGGATCTGGGCGACCAGACCGTCGCCGATGGTCAGGATCGCATAGAACTCGAGCGCCTCGCCCGAGGTCATGCCACGCTGCATCGTGCCGATGGTCATGCCGCCGATGATGTTGACGAAGATGATGATCAGGCCCGCGATGGCGTCGCCCTTCACGAACTTCATCGCGCCGTCCATCGCGCCGTAGAGCTGGCTTTCCTTCTCGAGCTTGCCGCGGCGGGCTTTCGCCTCGTCCATGTCGATCAGGCCGGCGCGCATGTCGCTGTCGATGGACATCTGCTTGCCCGGCATCGCATCGAGCGAGAAGCGCGCCGCCACCTCGGCCACGCGTTCCGACCCCTTCGTGATCACGAGGAAATTGACGATGGTCAGGATCAGGAAGATCACAGCGCCGACCACGAGGTTCCCCGCCACGACGAAATTCCCGAAGGTCTCGACGATCTGGCCCGCGTCCGCCTCGAGCAGGATGAGGCGTGTCGTGGTGATCGACAGCGCCAGCCGGAACAGGGTCGTCAAGAGCAGGATCGAGGGAAAGGCCGACAGCGCGGTCACGTCGCGCAGGTAGATCGCCACCATCAGCAGGATGGCCGACAGGCTCAGGTTGATGCCGATCAGAATGTCCACCAGCTGCGTCGGCAGCGGCAGGATCATCATGAAGACGATCCAGATCAGCAGGAATGCGAGGAAAACATCGTTGCGCTTGGACAGCGATGAGAGAAACCGTTTCAACGCCGCTCCTGCCTGTTGCGCCCGGACTGTCGCCGGACCCTAGCCGCCGCCGGGGACGGCGCGGTGTGATAAACTTCATTCGTGGGCGAAGCCGTCTGTGTCACTTCGGTCGCAAGGCCTTGGGGACAGCACATGATACTTGCGCGTGAGGACAGGAAGCTTCTGACGGAAATCGGTTTTCTGGGCATCAGCTCGAACCGCCCGGACGAGGCGGCGGCGATCTTCGCGCTGCTCTGCGAGGAGATGCCGGACAATGATGCCGGTTTCGTCGGGCTGGCCTTTGCCCGGATGGCGCAGGGGCGGCCGGACGCCGCGCTGGATGTCCTGTCGCGCGCGCCCGCTTCGGACGTGACCCTTGCCATGTCGGTGCTGGCCCTCGCCGCCGCGGGTGCCGTGCCCGAGGCGCGCGACCGCCTGGCCGAGCTGGAAACCCTCGGACCGGCCGAAGACCTGCTCGCCATGGCGCGCGCCGCGCTCGACGCCCCCGCTTCCGCAGAAGGATTGCCACGATGACGACCATCGTTCCCGACAGCCTGGCGGCCCAATGGGCCAATCCCACCGCGCTCACGCCGCAAGGCACCCTGAGCACCCCGTCGCTGAGGGCGTTCGAGGATGCGATGACGGCCGCCACGCAGGGTGTTCAGCCCGCAGGCGGGGCGGCCCTTACCGGCCCGGACCCGATCCAGGTGGCGCAGGCCGCGACCGGAACGCTGACCGATGCGCCGAACCCGCTGGTGCCCCTCCCGCCCAGCGCCGCCACCGGGTCGGCGTCGGCCGACACCGGAACGGGCGCGCAGGGCGACCGCGCGGCCGCGGCCCTCGGTCTCGAGAGCAACCGGGCCGAAACGCCCGGCGACGCGATCCTGTCCGGGCTCGAACAGCTGCGCGGCGTCTTCGACCGCAGCCTCGGCAACGTCAGCAGCATCGCCGAGGGCAATGCCGTCATGTCCATCGGCCAGATGGTCGAGCTTCAGGCGCAGGTCACGCAATTCTCGCTTCTCGTCGACGTGTCCTCGAAGCTGGCCGGCAAATCCACGCAGGCCATGGACAGCCTGATGAGGGGTCAGTGATCCACCCGCGCCAAGAGATCCCGGTCCCATGTTCCCCAGTTTCCACAGTTTCCGCATTCGCCTGATCGCAGCCCTTGCCGGGCTTCTTCTTCTGGGGGCCTGCCAGTCCGAACTGTATTCCAACATCACCGAACGCGAAGCGAACGAGATGCTCGTGCTGCTGCTGGCCGACGGAATCGACGCCCGCAAGGTCAACGCGGGGGACGGCACGTTTTCCCTGACCGTCGGCGAACACAGCGTGCAGCGCGCCCTGGCCTTGCTCGACGCCAACGGCCTGCCGCGCAGCGATCGCGCGTCGATCGGCCAGGTCTTCGCGGGCGGCGGAGTGGTGTCATCGCCCTTCGAACAGCGCATCCGCTACATCTACGCCCTCGGCGAAGAGGTCGCACAGACCCTGCAGCAGATCGACGGCGTGCTGGTGGCGCGGGTCCATATCGTGATGCCCGAGGATCCTGCCCTCGGACAGGAAATCAGGCCCTCGTCGGCGGCGGTCTTCATCAAGCAGCGCGCCGGATACGACCTTGATTTCCTCGTGCCCCAGATCCGCCGCCTCGTGGCCAACTCGATCGAGGGGGTCGATGTCGAGTCCATCACCGTCGCGCTGGTCGAGGCCGCGCCGGAACCGGTGCGGCAAGCCGCGCCCTCCGAGACCCCGATGAGCCGTGTGCTGGGGGTCGAGATGCCACCGGCATCGGTTCAGATCGTCACCATGGCGCTCGGCGGTCTGGTGCTGCTCTCGGCCCTCGCCCTGGGGGCGGCCGGATATCTCGCGTATCGGCTGCGGTCGATGCGGGCGCGGCGCGCGGATGCCGACGACGGGGAAGCTGCGTGATCGGGGCGATGCCCCCTCTCGCGTCCGAATCCGGGCGGATGGCGCTGCGCCTTTGCGCGCTGCTGGCCGATCCGCTGCCGCTGCTGTCGCAGGGCGCGCGCGACAGGATGGTGCCGGGCGCAATCGCCCCGATGCTCGACCAGCCCGCCTTGCGGCGCAGCCTCTCGGCAAGCTTGCGCGGCAAGCCCGAATGCGCGGTGCTGTCGCGCATCGCCGACCGGCTTGTTGCGGGCGACCTGCCCGACGCGGCGCGGCGTGATTTCGACATCGCGCTCTTGCCGCTGGCGCGGCTCGACGGGCTTTTGGCGCGGTTGGCCGCGGTGATCCATGCGCCCCGTTTCCGCGCCGCGGTGCTGAAATCCGACCGTGCCGCGCTGCGGGCGCTCTTCGGCCCCGAACTGTCGCGCCTTGCGACCGAGGAAGGCCTGTCGCTTCTCGCCCCCTTGGGCGAGCTGGATGACGGCGCGCCCTTTCCGCCCGCGGCCACACCCGGCCTTGCCGCCGATCACCCTGCGCACTTGCGGGCGCTGGCGGTTCTTTGCGCCCGGCTTGCGCAGGGCTCGGCCGAGGCGGCGGCGCTTTTGTGGTGGCGGATCACCGGCCGCGACGCGCCGGACTGGCCCACCCTGACCGCCCGGCAGGATGCCTGCCTTGCGACACTGCTGGCACGGGGGGCCGCGGCATGACCGGCGGCATCCTGCGCCTGCGCCACATGGGCCTTGCCCCCGACGCGCCCGAGGGCATCCTGCGCGCCGCCGATCTGGATGCGATGGGCAGCGCCGATGCCCTTGTCCGCGCCGCCGAGGCGCAGGCCGCCGAGATCCTCGCCGGGGCCGAGGCCGCCCTGGCCGAGGAACGGGCCCGCGGCCATGCCGAGGGGATGGCGGCCGCCCGCGCCGAAGCTGCCGGGCTGATGCTGGCCACGCTCGGCCGGCTCGACCAGCGGCTCGGCGGGATGGAGGCGGAGCTGGGCCGCCTTGTGCATGACTGCGTGCGCCGGATCATCGACCGGTTCTCGGACGAGGACCTGGCCCATGACCTCGCGCGGGCCGCGCTGGCGACCATGCGCGACCAGCGCCGCGGCCAGCTCTTCGTCGATCCCGCGGTGCAGGGCCGCATCCGCGCCGACCTCGGCGCCCTGCTCGAGGAATTTCCCGAGATCGACCTGATCGACGTGATCGCCGATCCCAGCCTGAGCGCGCCCGACCTCAGGCTCGAGTCCGACCTTGGTGTCGTCTCCTTCTCGCTCGAGGACACGCTGGAGGATCTGCGCAACCTGCTGGTATCGGCCCATGCTCGATTTGCCTGATCCCGCGGTCCTGTCGCAGCGGCTGGACTGGCTGTCCGAGGCCCCCGGACGGATGCGGACGCGGGCCGCCGGGCTGCACCCGTTCCGCGTCGTGGGGCGGGTGCGCAAGGTGGTGGGCACGATCATCCACGCCGTCGCCCCCGAGGTGCAGGTGGGCGAGCTGGTGAACCTGCACACGCGCGAAACCGGCCATCGCCTCGCCGCCGAGGTGGTGGGCTTCGCCGGGGCCGAGGCGCTGTTGTCGCCCATCGGCGACACCCAGGGCATTTCCCCCAGCACCGAGGTTCTGCCCACCGGCAACGTGCAGACGGTCGCCGTGGGCCCCGGCCTTCGGGGTCGGGTGCTGGACGGGTTCGGGCGCTTCATCGACGGGCTGGACCTGCCCTTCGAGCCCGACGCGCATTACCCCGTCTACCGTGCGCCGCCCGACCCGATGAAACGGCGCATCATCGACCGGCCCCTGTCGCTGGGGGTTCGGGCGCTCGACGGGCTGCTGACCTGCGGCGAGGGGCAGCGCATGGGCATCTTCGCCGCGGCGGGTGGCGGGAAATCGACGCTGCTGTCGATGCTGGTCAAGGGCGCCGACGTGGACGTGACGGTCCTGGCCCTGATCGGCGAACGCGGCCGCGAGGTGCGCGAATTCATCGAGCACGACCTCGGCCCCGAGGGGCTGGCGAAATCGGTGATCGTGGTGGCGACCTCGGACAAATCCTCGATGGAGCGGGCCAAGGCGGCCTCGGTCGCAACCTCGATCGCGGAATATTACCGCGACCAGGGCAAGAAGGTGCTGTTCCTGATGGACAGCGTCACCCGCTTCGCCCGCGCACAGCGCGAGATCGGCCTTGCCGCGGGCGAGCCGCCGACGCGGCGCGGCTTTCCGCCCTCGGTCTTCGCCACCTTGCCCCGGCTGCTGGAACGCGCGGGCATGAGCGAGAGCGGCTCGATCACGGCGCTTTATACCGTCCTCGTCGAAGGCGACGACATGAACGAGCCCGTCGCCGACGAGACGCGCTCGATCCTCGACGGGCACATCATCCTGTCGCGCAAGCTGGGCGCGCAGAACCATTACCCGGCCATCGACGTGCTGGCCTCGAAAAGCCGGGTCATGGGCAAGGTCACCACGCCCGAGCATCGGCAATGGGCGGGGCAGATCAACGAGTGGATGGCGCTTTATGCCGATGTCGAGCTTCTGGTGAAGATCGGCGAATACCAGCGCGGCGCGGACCCGCGCACCGACCGCGCCATCGACAAGCAGGACGCGATCCGCGACTTCCTGCGCCAGCGGACCGACGAGTTGAACGATTTCGACACGATCCTCGCCAGATTGCGTGAGCTGGCCCAATGATCGCGCAGTTCCGCACCCTTGGCCAGGTCAAGAAGCTGCGCGAGGACAAGGCGATGCGCGCGCTTGAAAAGGCACGCGCCACCCTGGCCGAGGCCAGGGCCCGCGCCACGGCCCTGGAGGAGGAGGTCGCCCGAAGCGCCGCCTCTCTGCCCGAGCGCGAGCGCGGGGTCTACCGGCCGATCCTGAACACCGCCGTAAGCGTGCCGGACCTCGACGCGGCGAAGGACCGGGTGCTGGCGCTGGCCGCCGACCACCGGGCGCTCTGCGACAAGCGCGACCGCGCGCTGGAATACGTGAAGCGGTGCCAGACCCGGCTCGAGGAGGCCCGGCTCGAGCTGCGCCGCAGGCAAACCGAGACCGAGAAGATCGAGAGCCTTCTGGCCGACATGGTCGAGACGGCCGAGCTCGAGGCCGTGGCGCAGGAAGACGCCGAGATCGAGGATCTCTTCGCGCGGCCCGTCCGGCAACCGGCGACGGACGGGGCGGAGCCATGAGCGGGATCGACACGGGGGGCAAGCGCGAGCTTGCGGGGCAGACGCCCGACAGCGGCACCCGCTTCGCCGGGCAGGAGAGGCAGGGCCAGCCCCCGGCGGCGCTGACAAAGCGCGCCGAGGCGTTCGCGCCCAAGCTGAAGGCCGCCGAGCAGGAGGCCGCCCGCGCCCTCGCGCCCCTTCGCAAGCCCCCGGAGGAAGAGCCCCTCGATTTCGCCCCGCTCCAGCCGCAGCTGCCGCTTGCCGCCCAGCAGGCACGGGGCGACGCCGCCCTTCCCATGACCGTGCGCGATGCGCCCGCCGCCGCGGGACTCGAGCGCATGGCGGCGAGCGTGGCCGAGGCGGTGGGGCGGCCCGCGCAAGGCGCTGTGCCCCAACTGGAGGGTGGGCTGCGCATCCCGCTCGACGGGGCGGTCTTCGGCGCGCAATCGGCGACGGTGACCGTCACGGCGACCGAGATCCTGATCCTTCTGCACGGCGTGCCGGGCGTCGCTCCGCCCGATCCGCGCGCCATCGCCGAGGCGGCGCGGAGCCTGTCGCTGTCGCTGCTGCAGCGCCTGCCAGACCGCCGCGTGACGCTGGGCTACGAGCCGGACGAGCCCGCCCCGGTCGAAGGCGCCGACCGGACGCGCGACTTCAACCCCCTTCTCGGTCCGGTGAGGTAGGCAGGATGGACGGACCCAACCCCACCCCCGCCAAGACGACACGGGGACCGGAGGCCGACCTGGCGCTCTGGAACGCGGCCATGCGCTGCCAGGGGCAACCGCTGGGCCTGCGCGACGGGGTGCTGGCCGTGGTCTTTGACCCCCTGGCCGATCCCGCGTCGGGCGGCAGCTGGCTTGCAAGCGGCGAGGGGCTGTCGCTCCGGCTGGAGGCCTGCGATTTCATGGCGCTGGCGGGTGCCCCGCAGGATGCGCCCCTCGGCATGGAGAGCCTTGCGGCCCTGCCCGAAGACCTCGCCGCCGCCCTGACCCATGCCGCATCCGAGATGCTGGCCCGTGCGCTGGAGCTGCAGACGCCGCTGACCGAGGCCCCCCGCCCGGACCCGATGCCGGCGCAACGCCTGCGCGTGACGGTGCAGCGCGACGGGGTGGCGCTTGCGCGGCTTCTGGCCTGCGGATCGCCCGCGGCCATGGCGGGGCTGATCCGCGGGCTGGGGCCGATGCCGGAGCATCCCCCCGCCGAGATCGCCGCGTTGGTGCCTTGCGACTGGCAGGCGCTGAGTGGCGGCCTGACCCTGCGCCGGGCCGCACTCGAGGGGCTCGCCCCCGGCGATGCCCTGCTGAACGGGCCCGGTCCCACCCTCTGCCGCTTCCTTGCGGGCGGGCGGGTGGTGCAGGCCCGCACGGAGGAAACCGGATGGTAGATAGAGGCCCTCATGTCCGATGACACGCCCGATGACGCGCCCGAAATGCACGACATGCCCGAGGCCGAAGGC
>JAOARA010000085.1 GCA_025211115.1 Roseicyclus sp.
GCGCTACACGTATTTCGTCTTCCCGGAGAACGGTCGCCAGCCTGCCCTCTTCAAGGCCGATGACCAGGGCCGTGAGCGCACGGTCAACTGGACCCAGCAAGGCAACACCGTTCGCGTGCTCGGGGTAAACACCTACTGGACGCTGCGCATCGACGATGAGGCGATCTGCGCCTGGCGCGACGAGAGCGCCATCTATGTGAGCAACTGACCATGGCCGATCAAACCCCTCCCGATCTTCAGGACCGTCTCGACCAGTTCAGCCAGCGCGGCAAATCCAAACGCCGCGGTAACAGCCTCGGGGTTGGCGCGATCGCCGCTGCCCTCGCCCTTGGCGGCGCCGGGGTCGCGTATTTCCTGGCCAACGGCCTGCAGGAGGGCGACAGCGCGCTTGAGACCTCCGATGTCGAGACCTTTCAGGACCGCCCCCCCGGCACCGGCGGGCGGCTGGAGTTCCCACCCGACGAAACAGAGCAACGGGTCAATGACGCGCTGATCGCCGTCGAGGAAGCGCTGGAAGTGCCTGCGGCGCCGGCACCTGAGCCGAGCGCCGAAGTGTTGGCCGAGATCGCCAAGCTCCGCGAGGCCCTTGCCGCCAGCCAGGCCGCGCGAAATTCGGAAATCCAGTCCGCCGTCTCAGATCTTCGGGAAGCATTCGACGAGCAAAAGGCCGCGCTCGAAGCAACGCTCGCCGCAAAGGAAACCGAACTGGCCAACCTGCAGCGCCAGACCGAGACCCGCATCGAGGGCTTGCAGGCCATGCTCGATGCCGAGAGGGCGCAGCGCGAGGGGCTCGAGGCCGAGCTCGACCGCGAAGGGTTGATCGCCGATCAGCGCTTGCTCGAAGAACGCCGACGCCAGGAAGAGGAGCAACGCCAGCGCGAGGCCGAACGGATCGCCGAGGAGCTTCTGACCGCGCAAATCAAATCCCCTGCCGTGGTCTATGCCGACGGTCCGCGCGGCGGCGCGAGTAGCGCGGCGGTGGCCGATCCTGCTGCCGCTGGCACTGGCGGGCCGGTCCTCTCGGGTAATGAGGCGGTCCTGCAGAGTGCGCGCCCGCTCGAGGTGCAGGAGGCCGCCCGCCTCACCCATCCCGAACGCACCCTGAACCAAGGGTCCGTCATCCAGGCCGCGCTCCAGACCGCCATCAACAGCGACTTGCCGGGCTCAGTCGTCGCGGTCGTCTCCGAGCCGGTGCCAGCGTTTTCCGGGGACCGGATCCTGATCCCCCGGGGCTCCCGCCTTTTTGGCCAATATCGCTCCGGCATCGAGATGCACCAAAAGCGCATCCTGATCCTCTGGACCCGCGTCCTGACCCCGGACGGCACCTCGATGGAGATCGCTGCCGTGGGCGGCGATCAACTCGGCCGCTCGGGCCTCACAGGTCTTGTCGATACCAAGTTCGCCGAGCGCTTCGGCGGCGCTGCGCTGATTTCCGTGATCGGGGCGGCACCGGCCGTGGCAGCCGAGAGCGCCAACAATGAAACGACCAGCATCGTCCTGGGCGATGTCGGCAGCGACCTTCAGGACGCGGTCGGCTCGGTCATTGCTGACCAGGTCTCGATCGCGCCGACCATCTATGTCGATCAGGGCGCCTCGGTTACCGTGCTCGTGGACCGGGATGTGGTGATCTATTGACCCGGACAGAAAGCCCAGCCTCCTACCTCGAACGCTATCTCGACCCGTTTCGCGACCTGCTGCGGCGCGACGACGTGGTCGAGATCGCGATCAACCCGGACGGCAAGGTCTGGCTTGAAGTCGCAGGCGACGCCACCATGCGCCACGAAGGCCAGACCGTGGACCGAACCACCGCCCTCAACATGGCCCAGACCATCGTCGGCGACGCCAAGGCCCGCGTCTCTGAAAAGAACCCGCTCGTGTCCGGCAAGGTGGAATATGCAGGCCGGCCCCTCCGGGTCCAGGTCGCCGTGCCGCCCGCCATCGATCGCGGGGCCTCGATCACCATCCGTCTCTTCGCCGCGGGCAACGTCCGGGACTACGCGCCCACCTATCTCTTCGGCAAAGCCGTCTCGCTCGACGCGCTCCGCGCCGAGAAGATGAAGAACATTGCCAGTCTTGCCGAAGAGAACCTCGAGGCTGCCCTACAGACCCTGGTCGAGGCACGGCTCAACGTCCTGATCAGCGGCGGCACCTCGACCGGCAAGACAACCTTTGCTCGGCACCTCCTGACCCATGTGAGCGAGCACGAGCGGCTGATCACCATCGAGGACGCCTTCGAGCTCTTCCCCGGCCAACCCAACACCGTCGCCCTCCTGGCCGACCGCGGAGCCGGCTCGCAACGCAGCGCCAACGCCCTCCTGCAGGCCTCCCTCCGCATGCGCCCCGACCGGATTATCGTTGGCGAGTTGCGCGGCGCCGAGGCCCTGACCTATCTCGAGGCGATCAACACCGGTCATGGCGGGTCGGTCTCCACCATCCACGCCGAAACCGCGGAACTCGCGATCGACCGGCTGGCGATCATGGTACTGCAGGCTGGTACGCCGCTGACCTTCGCCGAAGTGCGGGAGTACATCCGGAAGTCCATTGACGTGATCGTGCAGCTGGGGCGGGCCGAGGGCAAACGGGGGATTACGGAGTTCTATCTGCCGGGTGAACGAAGCCATTGAACGTTCACGGACTGAAAGCAGATTAGCGACGACTTGAGTGCAGTGATATCGGTGAAACGGTCGTTCACACATGGCGCAACGATCACCCTATGACATAGCAACTATCTGTTCCTGGCTTCGAAGGAGAGGTGGCTGTCGCCTAGACGCTGTGCTGAAAGATCGGGGGGCGCCCATTGTCCCAATCCTCTCTGTTCAAGAAGATTCGGTACGAGTTGAGGTGGAATGCGGCATTTCTGAGATCCTTTACCGGATCTAGGGTGTCGACATGGATGAAGTGGCGATAGGAGGCCCGGAATCCGTCCCCAGGTGCCGCACGGAAGTGAATGCCCTGGGGCCCGATCGTCAGGCATGCCTCTTGCTGCGGATCGTTCATCTCAGACAGCGAAGAAGCCGCGAAATCAGGCTGCAATATCCAGTCGGTTCCAAAGGAGATACAC
>JAOARA010000086.1 GCA_025211115.1 Roseicyclus sp.
GTCCTCGCGGGTGCCTGCGCACATGCGCGCCCAGAGCGCCTCGACCAGCGCAAGTCCGCTGACCCCGGTGCCCGCTGCCAGCCGCTCGCGCAGGATCGGCAGAAGGAAGCCGCTGTGCCGCGACGAGCCGTCGAAGGCCACGCGCCGCGGGGTGTCGCGGATCGCGGGGGTGGCGAAGCGGCGTTCGATCAGCTCGAGATAGGCCGCCGGCGTCATGCCGGGGACGGGGTCCACCTGCGGCAGGATCTCCTCGGTCTGGACCTTGCGGAACAGCGCCGCGATGGCGGGATGCGCCATGCAATCGGCGATGGTCGGCACCGACAACAGCTCGCCCGCGTTGGCCAGAACCTGGTGACCTGCGTTCAGGATGCGGATCTTCATCATCTCGTAGGCATGGACGTCATCGGTAAAGGTCGCGCCCACGCGGTCCCAGTCGGGGCGGCCCGCGCAGAAGTCATCCTCGATCACCCATTGGCGGAAATTCTCGTGCGTGACCGGGGCCTTGTCGTCGATGCCCAGCTCGCGGACCAGCTCCAGCTCGGCGGGGCCGGTGGCGGGCACGATGCTGTCGACCATGGAATTGGGGAAGCTTGCCTGCGCCTCGATCCAATCTGCGAGAGCCGGGTCGGAGAGCCGCGCAAGCCCCACCACCGTCTGCCGCAGGATCGCGCCATTGCCGCGCAGGTTGTCGCAACATAGGCCCGTGAAGGGGCCGTGGCCCGCGTCACGCCGAAGCTTCAGCGCAGCGACCATCGCGCCGAAGGCGGTGCGGGGCGCGTCGGGGTGGGCGGTGTCATGGGCGATGTCGGGATGCGAGGCGTCCAGCCCGCCGGTGGCGGCGTCGATGTAATAGCCGCCCTCGGTCACGGTCAGGCCGACGATGCGGATGGCGGGGTCGGCCATGGCGCGGATGAGCGCGCCGTTGCCCTCCTCGATGGGCAGGTAGTCGATCATCGCGCCGGTCACCTCGGCGCTGCGATGGTCGGGGGCAAGCTCGATCAGCGTGGTCAGGCAATCCTGCGCTTTCAGCCGGTCGCGCATCGCGGCATCGTAGGGCCGCACGCCCGCGCCGAGGATCGCCCAATCCTGCGCCGCGCCCGCCTGCATCAGGCGATGGGTATACCAGGCCTGGTGGGCGCGGTGGAAATTGCCCAGCCCGATATGGACGATGCCGGGCGTGAGCGCCGCACGGTCATAGGTCGGGCGGGCGATGCCCTCGGGCAGATCGGCCAGCGTGGCATTCGACAGGGGCAGGGGCCCCGCGGACATATCCTTCATCAGCTCATCCATTGTCCGCCGTCGACGTTGTAGCATTGCGCGACGATGTATTCCGCCTCGTCCGAGGCGAGGAACACCGCCATCCCGGTCAGGTCCTCGGCCCGGCCCATGCGGCCATAGGGGACGGCCTCGCCGACCTCGCGTTTCTTCTGGCCCGGCGCCTTGCCCTCGTATTTGGCGAAGAAGGCGTCGACCCCGTCCCAGTGCTCGCCATCCACCACGCCGGGCGCGATGGCGTTGACGTTGATGCCATGCGCGATCAGGTTCAGCCCCGCCGATTGGGTCAGGCTGATGACCGCGGCCTTGGTGGCGCAATAGGTGGCGACGAGGCTTTCGCCCCGCCGCCCGGCCTGGGAGGCCATGTTGATGATCCGGCCCTTGATGCCGCGCTCGATCATGTGGCGGGCAACCGCCTGCAGCGTGAAAAGCGTGCCCGCGACGTTGATGTCGAAGACGCGGCTGTAATCGGCGCGGTCGATCTCGACGATGGGGGCGGCGCTGAAGATCGCGGCGTTGTTGATCAGGATGTCGATCTGGCCGAAGGCTGCGACCGTCTCGGCGACGGCGGCGTCGATGCTCTCCTGCTTGGTGACGTCCAGCTCGACCGCGATGGCGGCTTCGCCGATCTCGGCCGCGGTGTCCCGCGCTCGCGCGATGTCGATGTCGGCGATGGCGACGCGCGCGCCCTCGCGGACATAGGCCTCGGCGAAGGCGCGGCCGATGCCGCGGGCGGACCCGGTGATGAGGGCGGATTTACCGGAAAGGCGTGTCATGCGATGCGCAGTCCCTGTGCGTCGAAACGGTGCAGATGGTCGGGGTCGGGGGTCAGGTGGACGGTGTCGCCGTAGCGCAGGTCGACCTCGCCGCCGACGCGGACGGTCAGCGGCTCGGCGATGCCGTCGCAGGTGACGTGGAAGAAGGTGTCGGAGCCGAGATGTTCCGAGACGCCGACCGTTCCTTGCCAATCGCCCCCATCCGGAGAGACGCGGATATGCTCGGGGCGGATGCCGATGGTGGTGGCGTCATGCTGGGCGGCGACGGGACCGGTGATCAGGTTCATTTTCGGGCTGCCGATGAAACCCGCCACGAACAGGTTGCGGGGATTGCGATACAGCTCCAGCGGGCTGCCGACCTGCTCGATGTTGCCTGCGCGCAGCACCACGATCTTGTCGGCCATGGTCATCGCTTCGACCTGGTCATGGGTGACGTAGATCATCGTGGTCTTCAGCCGCTTGTGCAGCTCGGAAATCTCCAGCCGCATCCCCACGCGCAGCGCCGCGTCGAGGTTCGAGAGCGGCTCGTCGAAGAGGAAGGCGGCGGGCTCGCGCACGATGGCGCGGCCGATGGCGACGCGCTGGCGCTGGCCGCCCGACAGCTGGCCGGGCCGGCGATCGAGGTAGTCGGTCAGGTTCAGCACCTCGGCGGCGGCCTTCACGCGCCGGTCCTGCTCGGCGGCGTCCATCTTGGCCATGCGCAGCGGAAAGGCGATGTTCTTGCGCACGCTCATGTGCGGGTAAAGCGCGTAGGACTGGAACACCATCGCAAGGCCGCGCTTGGCGGGGGGCACCATCGTGGCGTCCTCCCCGTCGATGCGGATCTCACCGCTCGAGACATCCTCGAGCCCCGCGATGAGGCGCAGAAGCGTGGACTTGCCGCAGCCCGAGGGGCCGACGAAGACCACGAATTCCCCGTCCTCGATGGTCAGGTCCAGCGGCGGGATGACTTCGACATCGCCGAACGCCTTGCGAACCTTGTCGAGCGTGATGCGTCCCATTGTTCTTTTCCTTTCGCGCTATCGCTTCGCTGCTTGAGCGCAGGTAATCCGGTGCCCTATCGCTTCGCTGCTTGAGGGCCTATTTCACGGCGCCGAAGGTAAGCCCCCGGACGAGTTGTTTCTGGCTGAACCAGCCGAGGATCAGGATCGGCGCGATGGCCATGGTCGAGGCCGCCGAGAGCTTGGCGAAGAACAGGCCCTCGGGGCTGGAGTAGCTGGCGATGAAGGCGGTCAGCGGCGCCGCATCGACCGAGGTCAGGGGCAGCGTCCAGAACGCCTCGATCCAGGCGAGGATGAAGTTCAGCAGGACCGTGGAGGCGATGCCGGGGATCGCCATGGGCGTCAGGACGTAGAGCAGTTCTTCCTTCAGCCCCGCAC
>JAOARA010000087.1 GCA_025211115.1 Roseicyclus sp.
CCCGCGTGGCGATCTGCGCAAGGGCGATCCGTGCGACGGGCAGGTCGCGCCGATCGGGCCAGTGCAGCGCGTAGCCGATGGCGTGGCGCATGTCGGGCGCGCCCAGATGCGCCATCAGCGCGCCGTCGCGGAAACCGACCAGCGCGTGAACGATGCTTTGCGGATGCACCACGGCCTCGATCCGGTCGGGGGCGACGCCGAAGAACTCCTTGGTCTCGATCAGCTCCATGCCCTTGTTGAACATCGAGGCGCTGTCGATGGTGATGCGCTGGCCCATCGCCCAGTTGGGATGCGCGCCCGCATCGGCGACGGTCGCCTTGGGCAGCGCCTCGAGCGGCCAGTCGCGCAAGCCGCCCCCCGAGGCGGTGATGATGATCTTCTCGACCGCCTCCATCTCTTCGCCGACAAGCGCCTGGAAGACGGCGGAATGCTCGCTGTCCACCGGCAGGATGGTCGCCCCGTGCGCCGCGGCCTCGGCCAGCAGCAGCGGGCCCGCGGTCACAAGGCTTTCCTTGTTGGCCAGCGCCAGCGTGGTGCCATGCCTGAGCGCGCGGAACCCCGGCGCAAGCCCCGCCGCCCCCACGATGGCCGACATGACCCAATCGGCGGGCCGGTCGGCGGCCTCCAGCAGGGCGGCCTGCCCCGCCGCGGCCTCGACCCCCGACCCGGCGAGCGCCGCGCGCAGATCGTCCAGCCGGTCGTCATGGGCGGTGACCGCCACCTCGGCGCGCAGGCGGATCGCATCCTCGGCCAGTTGCGCGATATTCGCGCCCCCGGTCAGCGCCACCACGCGATACGCCCCCGGATCGCGCGCGATCAGGTCGACGGTGTTCTGTCCGATGGAGCCCGTGGCCCCGAAGATGCTGACGCTGCGCATGTCCCCGCCCTATCCTAGAGCGGCGGCGGCGGAAAGGCCGTCAGGCTCTCGACGATCACCAGAAGGAAGGCCGCGCCGAGCAGCCCGTCGAACCGGTCGTAGACGCCGCCATGACCGGGCAGGAGGTTGGACGAATCCTTCACCCCCATCTGCCGCTTCACCGCCGATTCCGCGATGTCGCCCATCTGGCTGGCCATGGCGAGCGCCACGGAAATGCCGATCAGCTCGATCCCCGAGCCGGTCTTGGCCATGAAGGCCCAGCCGACCAGCGCCGCCCCCAGCCAGCCCGCGACCGTGCCCGACCATGTCTTTTTCGGGCTGACACGGGGCCAGAACTTCGGCCCGCCGAGGATGCGGCCCGCGAAATAGCCAAGGATGTCGGAGGCGGCCACGACAAGCACCAGCCACAGCATCCAGGTCAGGCCGAAACTGTCGCGGTGCAGGATCAGGCCGAACCCCGCCAGCAGGATCATTGCCGTCATGGTGATGAACAGCCGCCGGTTGCGCTCCAGCAGGGCGACGCCCGCAAGCGGCACGGCCATCGCCAGCGGCAAGGCGAACCCGACCGGCACCAGCTTGGTGGCGAGGATCGCCGCCCCCGCCATCGCGCCGAGGATCAACGCCCGGCGCGGCCCACCGCCCAGCATCCGGGCCAGTTCCCAGACCAGCGCGGCCGTCAGCACCAGCACCAGCGCGGTGAACCACCAGCCCCCCGCCCAGACCGCGGCAAGCCCGACACAGGCCAGCACGAGACCCGTCGCCATCCGCGTGGCGAGATCCGCGAAACTGCCCTGTGCCAGCGCCAACCCGTCCCCCTCAGGCGGCGGGCACCGCGCCGAAGCGGCGCTCGCGCATCCCGTAGCGCGACAGCACCTCGGCAAAGACGGCGGGGGTGAAATCGGGCCAGAGCGTGTCGATGAACTCGTATTCCGAATAGGCCGACTGCCACAGCAGGAAGTTCGAGATCCGCGCCTCGCCGCTGGTGCGGATCACGAGGTCGGGGTCGGGCAGCACATGGGTGTCGAGGTAGCGCGGAAAGGTCTCGTCGCAGATCTGGCGCGGGTCCAGCTTGCCCATCGCCACGTCATGCGCCAGCCGCCGCGCGGCGCGCGTCACCTCGTCCCGGCCGCCGTAATTCAGCGCGATGGTCAGGTTCGTGCCGGTGTTGTCGGCGGTCAAAAGCTCGAGATTGTCCATCAGGTCGACCAGCGAAGGCTCCAGCCGCACGCGGTCGCCGATGAAGCGGACGCGCACGTTTTCCTCGTGGAGCGAGCGGGTTTCGCGGCGGATGTAGCGCTTGAACAGCTTCATCAGCCCCGCGACTTCGGTCTGGGTGCGCTTCCAGTTCTCGGTCGAGAAGGCGAAGATCGTCAGGTATTTCACGCCGAGACCGGGGCAGGCCCGGACGATCTCCTTCACGCGCTTGGCGCCGGCGTGATGCCCGATCAGGCGCGGACGGCCGCGGTTCTGCGCCCAACGCCCGTTGCCGTCCATGATGATCGCCACGTGGCGCGGTGCCTTTTGGGGGGTCTTCATCGCTGCCGTCCTCGCTTGCCTTCATCGGCAGGCTTACCTGCTCCTGCGGGACCGGCACAGACCGGAAACCCCTCCCCGCGCGGGAAACCGCCGGATGGTGCCGCAAGGGCAACAATCCGGCGCGCGCGCCCGATGCCAGGCCCGATGCCCAGACCGGTGGCCCGACCGTCGGTCAGACCTGCATGATTTCGCCCTGCTTGGTCTCGAGCGCGGCGTCGACCTTGGCGATATGGGCGTCGGTGATCTCCTGCACCTCGGCCTCCCAGAGCTTGACGTCGTCTTCCGACATGCCCGCGGCCTTGGCCTTCTTGATCTGGTCCATGCCGTCGCGGCGCACGTTGCGGATGGCGACGCGCGCATGTTCGGCGTATTGGGCGGCGACCTTGGTCAGCTCGCGGCGGCGTTCCTCGTTCAGCTCGGGGATCGGCAGCATGATGATCGTGCCGTTGAGCTGCGGGTTGATGCCCAGCCCGCTTTCGCGGATCGCCTTCTCGACCTTGCCCACAAGGCTCTTGTCCCAGACGTTGATCGTGACCATCCGCGGCTCGGGCACGTTCACGGTGCCCACCTGGTTGATCGGCGTCATCGAGCCGTAGGCGTCGACCTGCACCGGGTCGAGCATCGAGGCCGAGGCACGGCCCGTCCTGAGCGAGGCGAATTCCGTCCTGAGCGAGGCAAGCGCCCCGTCCATGCGCCGTGCCAAATCATCGGTGTCGATGTCGATCTCGTCCTCGGACATGCCCCGTCTCTCCGTCAGGTTCACTTTGTGGATGTGGTTCTAAGGTCTCAGGAGACCTTTGTATAGGTGCCCTGCCCCGCCAGTATCCCGCGGAAGCCGCCCGGCTCGTCGAGACTGAAGACGATGATCGGCAGATCGTTCTCGCGCGCCAGCGCAATGGCCGAGGCGTCCATGACGCCCAGGTGCTGCGCCAGCACCTCGTCATAGGTCACCGTCTCGTACCGCTTGGCGTCGGCGTGTTTCTTGGGGTCCTTGTCATAGACCCCGTCGACCTTGGTGCCCTTGAAGATCGCCTCGCAGTTCATCTCGTTCGCGCGCAGGGTGGCTGCGGTATCGGTGGTGAAATACGGGTTGCCGGTGCCGGCGGCGAAGATGCAGACGCGCTTTTTCTCCAGATGCCGCACGGCGCGGCGGCGGATGTAGGGCTCGGCCACCTCGTTCATCGTGATCGCCGAGATCACGCGGGTGAAGACGCCAAGGCTTTCCAGCGCCGATTGCATCGCCAGCGCGTTCATCACGGTGGCCAGCATCCCCATGTAATCGGCGGTGGTCCGCTCCATCCCCTGCGCGCTGCCCTGCAGCCCGCGGAAGATGTTGCCGCCGCCGATCACCATGCAGATCTCGACGCCGAGGTCATGCACGATCTTCACCTCGCGCGCGATGCGCTCGACGGTGGGCGGGTGCAGGCCGAATCCCTGGTCGCCCATCAAGGCCTCGCCCGAGATCTTCAGCATGACGCGGCTGTAGAGCGGCTCGACCGAGGGGGCGGTTTCGTCCGGCATGGGTGTCTTCCTTCGACTGTGTTCGGCTGGCACGTGCGGCTGGCACGTGGGATCGCGGCATTGCGCGGGGCGCAGCATGGTCTAAAACCGGGGCGGGTTCAACGCCCCTTCGGGCGCCCAACCCTGCACCCGCGCCCGACGCGCGTGTCGCATCGCACCACCAGCATCACAAGGCAGCGCGTTGATTTCACTCGACTCCATCCCGCCGGACCGCCCCGTTCTGATCGCCGGGCCGACCGCCTCGGGCAAATCGGCGCTGGCGCTTCGCATCGCCGAGGCGCAGGGCGGCGTGATCGTGAATGCAGACGCGCTGCAGGTCTATGACGGCTGGCGCATCCTGACCGCCCGCCCCGCCCCCGAGGAGGAGGCGCGCGCGCCCCACGCGCTTTATGGCCATGTCCCCTTCGAGGCGGAGTATTCCGTGGGCGACTGGCTGCGCGCTGTCCGCCCGCTGCTGTCCGGCGCGGCGCGGCCGATCATCGTCGGCGGCACCGGCCTCTACTTCCGCGCCCTGACCGAAGGGCTGGCCGAGATCCCCGCCATCCCGCCCGAGGTGCGGGCCGAGGCCGACGCCATGTCAGACGCGGGCCTGCTGGCCGCTCTCGACCGCGCCGACCCGGTGCTGGCCGCACGCATCGACCGGCAGAACCGCGCCCGCGTGCAACGCGGCTGGGAAGTGTGGCGCGCCACCGGCCGCCCCCTCAGCGCGTGGCAGGCCGAGACGGCCGCGCCCGACCTGCCGCTTGCGCAGGCCGTGCCGCTGGTGATCGACGCCGAGCGCGACTGGCTCAACGACCGCATCGCGCGGCGCTTCGACATGATGCTGGACGCGGGCGCGCTGGAGGAGGCGCGTGCCAACCTGCCGCGCTGGGCCAGGGCGGGCGGCGCACGCAAGGCCATCGGTGCGCCCGAGCTGATCGCGCATCTGCGCGGCGAGATGACGCTGGAGGCGGCGCGCGAGGCCGCCGTCATCGCCTCGCGCCAATATGCCAAGCGCCAGCGCACCTGGTTCCGCGCCCGGATGGGCGGATGGACGTCGGTTCGCCTGCCCTGACCGGCGACCGGCTTGCATATTTCGAACCTGCGCCGCAGCTTGGCCCCATGGCCGAGTCACACCGCTCCTTCTCCGTCCTGTCGCTGGGCAAGCTGCGCATGCAGGAATCGTGGCGGCTGGAACACCTGCACAGCCAGACCCGCCACCGGCTCTACTGGGTAACGCGGGGACAGGGGCGCGTGACGGTGAACTGCATCACCCGCGGTTACGGGCCCAACACCGCCGTCTTCGTGCCCGCGGGCTGCCAGATGGCGCTGGAGCTGCCGAGCCAGCTTCAGGGGCTCGAGCTGTCGCTGCCGCCCGAGGCGGATCTGCACCTGCCCGACGCGCCCTTTCACCTGCGCATCTCGCATATCGAGGCGCAGGCGAGCCTGACCAGCCATGTCGAGAAGATCGAGCGCGAGCTCTCGGCCCGCGCCCCGGCGATGGACCGTGCGCTGATGGGCTACGGGCTGCTCATCTCGGCCTGGATGCAGCGCGAACTGGGCCGCGCCGAGGGCGCGATCCTGCGCGAAAAGACGCACCGACTGGCCGAGCTCTACGCCGAGAAGATGGAGGCGCAATTCCGCTCGGGCCGGGGCGTCGCCGACTATGCCGAGGCGCTGCAGGTCACGCCCACCCACCTGTCGCGCGTCTGCAAGGAGGCCGCGGGCCGCCCCGCCCATGCCCTGTTGGTCGAACGCGTGATGCACGAGGCCCGCCGCCTGCTGCGCGACACCGACATGCCGGGCCGCGAGATCGCCCAGACCCTCGGGTTTTCCTCGGCGGCCTATTTCACCCGTGCCTTCCAGCAAGCGACCTCCCACACGCCCAGCGAGTTTCGTGCTGCACCGCGTCGCTTCTGAGCTGTGCAGGTGCAGAAACCCGGAAAAAGGGTTGCGAGCGACAGCCATGTCGTTTTTGTTAGGGGTCGATGTCGCAAACGATGCCAAACCATTCGCAACCGGCGATTGACGAACATCGAATTCTGCTGACGACTGGGCCAGTGGGTTCAGCTTACGTCTCGTAAGGGGCGGCGAGACGTCAGACCGAAGAACAACCAAGTCAAGCAACACCACAGGGAGACGATACATGTTGCCAACGACCACCCAGCATCTCGAGAGCCATCCGGTCGCCGAGATGTATGCCGAGGAATACAAGGCAGGCCAGCTCAGCCGCCGCGAATTCCTCGTGCGCTCGACCGCGCTGGGCGTTTCCGCCGCGGCGGCCTATTCGATGATCGGCCTCAGCCCGGCCATGGCCGGTGGCCACATGGTCACGCCGCCGATGGGCGGCAGCCTGCGCATCCAGATGGAAGTGCGCGCGCTCAAGGATCCCCGCACCTATGACTGGTCGCAGATGGCCAACGTGTCGCGCGGCATCCTCGAGTATCTCGTCGAAAGCCGCGCCGACGGCTCCTTCGCCGGTGTCCTGCTCGAGGGCTGGGAAGCCAACGAGGACGCCTCGCAGTATACGCTGCGCGTGCGCCAGGGCGTGACCTTCAACAACGGCGACGCCTTCACCGCCGAGGACGTGGCCGCCAACTTCCGCGGCTGGTGCGACGCCACGGTCGAGGGCAACTCGATGGCCGCCCGCATGGGCGCGCTGGTCGACCCCGAGACGCAGCAGGCGCGCGAAGGCGCGATCGAGGTGGTGGACGACTACACCGTGGTCATCACCTTCCCGGCCTCCGACATCACGCTGATCGCGGGCATCGCCGACTACCCGGCCGCCGTGCAGCACCGTGACCTGATCGGCACCAACGTGCTCGATCACGGCGTGGGCACCGGCGCCTACCGCGTCACCGATTACGAGGTCGGCGTCTCGGCCCGGCTCGAGAAGAACCCCGACCACACCTATTGGGGCGAGGCCTATCTCGACGAGGTGACCTTCATCGACCTCGGCCAGGACCCGGCGGCATGGTTCGCGGGCGCCGAAGCCGGCGAGTTCGACATGACCTACGAGACCGTGGGCGAATTCGTCGACCTGTTCTCGGCCATCGGCTGGACCCAGTCGGAGGTGGTGACCGCCGCAACCGTCGTGATCCGTCCGAACCAGAACAACGCGCCCTATGACAACGTCATGGTGCGCAAGGCGATCCAGCTCGCCGTCGATCCGCAGGTCTGCCTCGACCTCGGCATCAACGGCCAGGGCATCGTGGCCGAGCATCACCATGTCTGCCCGATCCACCCGGAATACGCCGAGCTGCCGCCGCTGACGGTGGACAAGGACGCCGCCGCGGCCATGCTGGCCGAAGCGGGCCACGCGGACCACGTCTTCGAGATCGTCTCGATCGACGACGACTACCGCCGCAACACCACCGATGCCGTGGCCGCACAGATGCGCGACGCCGGCATGACGGTGGAGCGCACGGTCATCCCCGGTTCGACCTTCTGGAACGACTGGACGACCTATCCGTTCTCCTCGACCAACTGGAACCACCGCGAACTGGGCGTGATCGTGCTCAACCTCGCCTACCGTTCCGGCGTGGCGTGGAACGAGTTCGGCTACGCGAACCCCGAGTTCGACGCCCTGCTCGACCAGGCGAACGGCATCGCCGACGCCGATGCGCGGCGTGAGGTGATGGCGCAGATCCAGCAGATCCTGCAGGACGACGCCGTGACGCTGCAGCCCTACTGGCGGTCGCTCTTCCGTCACTACCGTGACGGGGTTCTCAACGCGGAGATGCATCCGAAGTTCGAGATCAACATCCACAATCTCGGCGTCGAGGCCTGATCGACGCAAGCGGCGGCCCGGAGAACCCCTCCGGGCCGTCGTCCCCCGGACAGGGCGCAGCCCTGCCGATCCTGACCGAGGCCCGCACCAGAACGGGCCATGCCACGCCCAAGCGGCACAGCTCTAACGACAGGGGACTTCATGGCATTCTTCATCCTGCGCCGCGTCGGCGTGATGGTGCTTACTGCCCTTTGCCTGACCTTCGTGGTCTTTTTTCTCACGAACCTTTACCCGAACCTCGAGAAACTCGCCAAGACGCAGGGCAATGCCCGCATGACCGATGCCGAGGTCGCCAGCTGGATCGACCGCAACGGCTACGGCGGCCCGATGATCCTGCGCTACGGCGAATGGCTGGGCGTGATGCCCGGCTGGGTGCGCGAGGACCCGGTGAACGGCGAATGGCGCGGGCGCTGCCTCGAGCGCGGCCAGACCCCGGAGGACGCGCCGCGCTATTGCGGGCTGCTGCAGGGCGATCTCGGCTTTTCCACCGTCTCGGATGACGAGGTGTCGAACATCATCGGCGGCCGTCTCGCCCTGACCGGGGTGCTGATGTTCTGGGCCTTTGCCGTCATGGTGCCCTCGGCGCTGCTGGTGGGCGTGCTGGCGGGGATGCGCGAGGGCAGCCGCCTTGACCGAAGTCTGTCGACACTCGCCATCGGATCGACCGCGACACCGGAATACGTCTCGGGCGTGATCTTCATCGTGCTGCTCGCGTCCAGCCAGGCGGGGCTGTCGCCGCTGCTGGTCGAATGGGGCTGGCTCGATGGCGGCACGCTTTTCCTCGGCTCGGCGCGCTCGGCGATGGATGGGCCGAATTTCTGGAACTTCACCCTGCCGGTGATGACCATCGCGCTTTACGGCATGGGCTATATCGCGCGGATGACGCGCGCCTCCATGGCCGAGGTGATGACCGCGCAATACATCCGCACCGCGCGGCTCAAGGGGGAGAGCTTCCGCAACATCGTGCTGAAACACGCCCTCCGGAACGCGCTGATCGCCCCCTTCACCGTCATCATGCTGCAGTTCCCCTGGCTGCTGACCGGCGTGGTGATCGTGGAGACGCTCTTCAACTACAACGGCTTCGGCTGGACCCTGGTGCAGGCCGCCTCGAACAACGACATCGAGCTGCTTCTGGCCTGTTCCATCGTCGCCGTCTTCGTCGTGCTGGTGACGCAGCTCATATCCGACATCGGGTATGTGTTCCTGAACCCGCGCATCCGCATTTCGTAAGGGAGGACCGGAGATGGAACCCTTGACCTGGTCCGGCGACCTCGGCGCCTTCCTCAATCCCCTGATGCTGGCCGCCGTGGTGGTCTTCGTCGCGGGCTTTCTCGCCAATACCGTGATGACCCTCGCGGGGCTGCGGGCGGGCGAGATGGTGGTCAATCCCGACCACACGCTCAGCCTGCGGCGCACGCCCGTCGACTATGCGCTGATGTCGATGAAATACGCGGTGCTGCTGTTCCTCGCAGGCTGCCTTGTCTACGTGGTGGCCGGCGTCGTGATCGCCGCGCCCGAAACCACCGGCATCCTCGGCGCCATGGCCGCGCGGCTCACGCCGGTCTGGATCGCGCTGGTCGCGCTTTTCGCCGTCTCGATCACCTTCAAGCGCAAGCTCGGCCTTTACGGCAAGCTCTTCGACAGCATGATCGGCATGATCGGCTTCGGGCTTGTGATGTTCTGGATCTTCACCGCGCTCTTCGCGGGCATGGTCGCCACCCATGGGCCGATCGACGTGATCTCCCAGATGCGCAACGAGGTGCCGGGCTCGCCCCTGCCCTCGCCCGAGGACGGGCAATACGCCTGGTATCTGCTTGGCGGTGACAACCTCGGCCGCGACGTGTTCAGCCGGATGGTCTACGGCTCGTTCGAGGTGCTGAAGATCGCGCCGCTGGCCACGCTCTTCGCCTTCATGGTCGGCATCACGCTGGGCCTTCCGGCGGGCTATTACGGCGGCAAGCTCGACACGGTCATCACCTTCATCGCCAACCTCGTGCTGGCCTTCCCGGTGATCCTGCTCTTCTACCTTCTGGTCACGCCCGAGATCGTGGCGGCCGGCGTTCCGAACTACCTGTCGCTGGTGCTGTTCATTTTTCCGCTGCTGTTCCTCGTGGTGCTGTTCAATTCGCGTTACAGAACCCAGCCGCCGGTGCGCAACGTCATCGTCTCGGTCGTTCTGGTGCTGGGCGGGCTCGCCTACCTGTCGCTCATCTCGGACAAGTCCGACCCCGATCTGCCGTTGCTCTTCCGGCTCTGGCCCGAGGCGCTGGACCTCTTCGACATCCCCGGCAACCTCCTGATCGTCTTTGTCTCGGTGGTCTTCGTGAACTCGCCCACCGTGTTCCGCATCGTCCGCGGCATCGTGCTCGACATCAAGACGCGCGATTACGTGGCGGCGGGCCAAACCCGTGGCGAAGGCCCGTGGTACATCATGCTGTGGGAGATCCTGCCGAACGCCCGCGGGCCGCTGATCGTCGATTTCTGCCTGCGCATCGGCTACACCACGATCCTTCTGGGAACGCTGGGGTTCTTCGGCCTCGGCGTCAGCCCCGAAAGCCCGGACTGGGGATCGACGATCAACGAGGGCCGCCGCCTTCTGACGATCTACCCGCATCCCGCCCTGCCCCCGGCGCTTGCCCTCATGAGCCTCGTTCTTGGCCTGAACCTCTTGGCCGACGGGTTGCGTGAAGAAAGCCTGAGGGACTGAGGATGCAGAATTTTCGAATGAAAATTCGCACCCGCCGAAATCTTCGCACGAAGATTTCGGCGGGCGGACAACCGAACACGAGGGAAACCCGCCATGCTCGATGAAACCCCCGATCCCTCCAGCGTCGTTCCCGAGACCTACGACGGCCCGATCCTCGAGATCGAGAACCTCTCGATCTCCTTCTTCACGCGGCTGCGGGAAATCCCCGCCGTGATGGACTTTTCCACCAAGGTCATGCCCGGCGAGGCGATGGGCCTCGTGGGCGAATCCGGTTGCGGCAAGTCCACCGTGGCGCTCGGTGTGATGCAGGATCTCGGCGTGAACGGCCGCATCGTCGGCGGCTCGATCAAGTACAAGGGCCGCAATCTCAACGAGATGAGCCAGGAGGAACTGCGCGCGATCCGCGGCCGCGAGATCGCCATGATCTACCAGGAGCCGATGGCCTCGCTCAATCCCGCCATGCGGATCGGCCGGCAGCTGATGGAAGTGCCCATGATCCACGAGGGCATCTCCGAGGCCGAGGCCTACAAGCGCGCCCTCGAGGTCGTGACCGACGTGCGCCTGCCCGACCCCGAGCGGATGCTGCGCAGCTACCCGCACCAGCTGTCCGGCGGCCAGCAGCAGCGCATCGTCATCGCCATGGCGCTGATGTCGAAACCCTCGCTCCTGATCCTCGACGAGCCGACCACCGCGCTCGACGTGACGGTCGAAGCCGCCGTGGTGGACCTGGTCAAGGATCTCGGCCGGAAATACGGCACCTCGATGCTCTTCATCTCGCACAACCTCGGCCTCGTGCTCGAGACCTGCGACCGCATCTGCGTGATGTATTCCGGCGAGGCGGTCGAGACCGGCTCGATCACCGATGTCTTCGACCAGATGCAGCACCCCTACACGCAGGCGCTGTTCCGCTCGATCCCGCTGCCCGGCGCGGACAAGACCCAGCGCCCGCTGGTCGCCATTCCGGGCAACTTCCCCCTGCCCCATGAACGCCCGCCGGGCTGCAATTTCGGGCCGCGCTGCGACTACTTCCAGCAGGGCCGCTGCGACGCGCAGGATATCCCGATGGTCGGCGTGCCCGGCAATGACCGCCACGCCACCCGCTGCCTGCGTTACGAGGAAATCGACTGGGACGCGCCCCTTGCCGCCGCCGTGGAACAGGCCGGCACCGAGAAGGGCGATGTCGTGCTGCGGGTCGACAACCTCAAGAAATACTACGAGGTCGCGGCCAGCGCGCTGTTCGGCGGCGGCGACACCCGCGTCGTGAAGGCGAACGAGACCCTCAGCTTCGAGGCCCGCGAAAGCGAGACGCTGGCCATCGTGGGCGAGTCGGGCTGCGGCAAGTCCACGCTCGCCAAGGTGCTGATGGGGCTCGAGACGGCCACGGGGGGCGATGTCTATCTCGACAACCGCGCCATCGGCGGCACCGCCATCGAGGACCGCGGCACCGACACGGTGTCCTCGATCCAGATGGTCTTCCAGAACCCGTTCGACACGCTCAACCCCTCGATGACCGTGGGCCGGCAGATCATCCGCGCGCTCGAGGTCTTCGGCATCGGCAAGTCCGACGGTGAGCGGCGCGAGCGGATGCTGCAACTGCTCGACCTGGTGAAACTGCCCCGCGCCTTCGCCGATCGCATGCCGCGGCAGCTGTCGGGCGGCCAGAAGCAGCGCGTCGGCATCGCACGCGCCTTTGCGGGCGATGCGCGGATCGTGGTGGCGGATGAGCCCGTCTCGGCGCTCGACGTCAGCGTGCAGGCGGCGGTGACCGACCTGCTGATGGAGATCCAGCGCACCCAGAAGACGACGCTTCTGTTCATCTCGCACGACCTCAGCATCGTGCGGTATCTCAGCGACCGGGTGATGGTGATGTATCTCGGCCACGTCGTCGAGATCGGCGACACCAACCAGGTCTTCAGCCCGCCCTACCACCCCTATACCGAGGCGCTGCTGTCGGCCGTGCCGATCGCCGACACCAAGGTGCAGAAAAAGCACATCGTGCTCGAGGGCGACATCCCCTCGGCGATGAACCCGCCGCCGGGTTGCCCGTTCCAGACGCGCTGTCGCTGGAAATCCGAAGTGCCGGGCGGCAAATGCGAGAGCGAGGTGCCGCCGATGGTGACGCTGGCCGAGGGGCACCAGGTCAAGTGTCACCTGTCGCGCGAAATCCTCGAACGGATGGAGCCGGTCATCACCATAGATGCCGCCGAATAGTCACCGGCGGCGCTCCCGGCACGCCGCGCGAAACCGGGAACCGGTCTTGCGCGGCGTAGCCCCTCGCCCCGATCTAGGGCACCTCGTGCGCACGCGCCGCGGGGGAGATCTCGCACCAGGCCTGCCGAGCAAGTGTCACTTTAACCGCGTCGCCCAAGCCTTTGATCCGGTTCAGGTTGTTTGTCCCCATCACCGGCAGGATCAGCGCCGGATGCCGCAACAGCCAGGCGACCGCCACGGCCTCCGGCCCCACGCCCGCCTCTGCGCCGATGCGCGTCAGCACCTCGCGCACCGCGGCACCCTCGTCACCGAACAGACGCCCGCCCGCCAGCGGCGACCAAGCCATGATCGGCACGGCTTTCTCCTGCATCCAGGCGACCTCGCCATCGGTGAAGGGCGCGTGATGCATCACGCTCAGTTCCACCTGGTTCGTGGCCAGCGGC
>JAOARA010000088.1 GCA_025211115.1 Roseicyclus sp.
CCCTTGCGCCACTCGGGCCGGGCGACCTGCCGCGGGTGGCGCATATCCGGGTGGCCCCAGAACAGGAGGTCTTTGCCGGAACGGTGGCGCAGGCCTTCACCGAGGCGTTCGAGACCGACCCCGCCCGCTTCGCCCTGCATGTGATCGAGGCGGATGGGCAGGCCGGGGGCCTGTTCAAGATCGACCGCGACTATCGGCAGACCATCCCCATCGCGGCACCCGGCGCGCTCGGGCTGCGCGCCTTCATGATCGACCGCGCGCGTCAGGGCCAGGGGATCGCCACGGCGGCGGTGCGGGCCCTGCCCGCCTACCTGTCGCGGCGCTATCCCGACGCGCGGGCGGTGGAGCTGACGGTGAACCACGCCAATGGCGCGGCGCGGGCCTGCTACCTGAAGGGCGGGTTCGCCGACACGGGGCAGGATTGGCTGGAGGGGCGCGCGGGGCCGCAGGACCTGCTCAGGATGGACTTGCGCGGAACGGCCGGATCGCGCTGGGGCGCGTGGCGGATGCGGGCCAAGCGGGTGCTTGTCCGGGTGCGGCAGCGCGTGCCGCCAGGGTTGCGGCTGCTGCTCGGGCTTCTCCTGATGATCGGCGGCGTCTTCGCCTTCCTGCCGGTGCTGGGGCTGTGGATGCTGCCGCTCGGCTTCGCCATCGCGGCGCTGGACGTGGTGCCGCTGCTGCGCTGGCTGCGGCGGGGCCGCAAGTAGGGGCAAGCCGCAAGGGCGGCCCGCCCCGTCCGGCTCACTCGGCCTCGTTCGCGGGCTTCGCCTGCAACATGCCGTAATTCGCATCGCCCAGCGTGCCGTAGAGGTCGAGCTGGGTTTCGAGGAAGTCGATATGCCCTTCCTCATCCGCGATCAGCTCTTCGAAGAGCGCCTTGGAAACGTAATCCTTCACGCTTTCGCAATGGTCGCGCGCCTCGATATAGAGGGTGCGCGCGTCATGTTCGGCGGCGAGGTCGGACTCCAGCGTCTCCTTCAGGGTTTCCCCGATCCGCAGCGGGTCGAGCTTTTGCAGGTTCGGGTGCCCGCCAAGGAAGATGATCCGCGCGATCAGCTTGTCGGCGTGGTGCATCTCCTCGATGCTTTCCGCGCGCGACTTGTCGGCAATGCGGCCAAAGCCCCAATCCTCCTGCAGGCGGTAGTGCAGCCAATACTGGCTGACCGCCGTCAACTCGCTGCGCAGCGCCGCGTTGAGATACTCGATGACCTTCTCGTCGCCTTTCATGGGGCTTCCTTTCGTCTGTCTGGCCCGGACAAGGCTTTGCCCGTGGCTTGCTTGAACACATCCTTGTTGCGCGCCCCCGGCGTCACGCCCGGCCGCGCAGGCCCCGGCGGCGCAGCCCGCGCAGCTGTGCCGGAACACCGAGACCGGGCGCGGCCTCCATCGTGGACATGAAGAGCGGCAGGCACCCGCCGCAATCGGCCTTCTTGCCGAGCGCGCGATAGACCTTGCCGGGGGTGATGATCGTGTCGGGGTCGGCGGCGCGCATCCAGTCGATGGCCCCGCGGATGTCGGCATCGCTGATGCCGGTGCAATGACAGACGATCATGGCCGCACCCCACGGGCCGCATCAGCGGCCTGCCGGTCGATCAACCGCTCCAGCAGGCCCGAGAGCGAGGGGCACAGCGTGCCGCCCAGTTCGGCGACAAGCTCGCTGGCCGGGTGAACCGGGGCAGGGTCGCGGTCACGGGCGCGGGTGTTGGAGGCAAGGACAGGCATGATCGACTCCCGACGGTCTGGTCGAGAGAAACCTGAGCGGTTTGGTCGGATATGTCAATCCCGAGTGTTTTGATCTGAAATTTCCGTGATGCCTGAGGTATCCTCGGGCCCAACGGCGGCGACAAGGACAGTGGCATGGGCCACGATTGCCGCGTCCGCCACCGCGCGCAGGAGGATCCCCACCGGAATTGCAATCGCACCAGGTGCGTCGGGAACCCCGTAAGCGATCACCAGCAAGGACAGCACCGACCAGACCACGCCAAGGCCGGCGATGACCCCGAGCCGCCACAGACGCCCGAATAAGCCGATCCGAACGCGGGTGCGCTCGGGAGCCAGGAAACGGACCAGCCAGGGTCCGAGCGCGGCCAATGTGACCGCAATCATCACGTTGACGCTGTTGATCGCCATGAAGCTGGACGCGCCCCCGGCGAGCAGAAGACCAGCGGTGATGAACCCGACGACCAGTACCAGCAGGATCGGAAGCAGGATCGCAGGCCGGAATGTCCAATCCCGCGGTATCGTGATCTCGGGGTGGCGGGCCACGTCGAAGGACAGGACGAAGAGGTAGCCGTAGATAAACGCGGCGCTGCCCGCGGACTCGTAACCCAGTTCTGCAAGGGCAATGTTCGGCGCCGACGCGAGCAGCAGAAGCCACTTCATCTGCCACAGCACCCGACCGATCAGCACGACCAAGGGCAATTCGGACGCCGGGTCAGGCGTCGATACGGACGTCTCGGTCATCGATGAACTCGTTACGTTTCACTCAACTAACTTAGCCCCAAAACCGACCGTCAATCGAGATCCGTCCAGGGCCAGGGCTTCACCTCGGAGGCGGCGGATTGGTAGCGCGCGGCCTTGGCCATCCAGATGCCGAGGTCGGTGCCGAAATCGGCAAGGCGCTGGTTCCGCTGGCCGCTGTTCACCAGCATGATGACGAATTGCACCACGGTGATCAGCGTCAGCACCGTCTGGCTCAGGCTGAGCATCAGCCACAGGATGACCATGTGGAGCAGCCGCATCCCCATGCCGTCGCGCGCGGCCTTTGGCTGGTCGCCGTTCAGCCGCCCCTCGATCCGGTCGTCGTCGTTGCGGTCCATCGCTCACTCACTCCCCAACAGGTCAAAGGCCGCGTCCAGCACGGCCTGCGTGCCGCGCGCGGCCTCCAGAGGATAGGGGAAAGCGGCCCCGTCGAGAAGATGCGCCGCCACCGCCTCGGCCTGGAGCGCGTATTGGCGCGGCTCGGGAAAGGCGTGGGTCTCGGTCGGGCCATTGTCGCGCGACAGGATCAGCCGCGCCTCGGCGTATTGGCCGGGGTTGAAGGGCGCGGTCAGGGTCAGCGTGCCCGCGTCACCCTCGAACACCATCTCCTGCCTGCGCTGCGTGCGCATCGAGACGTGGAAGGCAAAGCGCACCTCGCCCGCCTGCGCCTGCACCCAGGCGGAGGTGTCGACGCCGTTTTCCCGGATCGCGTCAGCCCAGACAACACGCGGCTCCAGCCCCGTGGCGAAGCGGAAGCCGCCGATGGGATAGACGCCCACGTCGCGCAGCGCGCCGCCCGCAAGATCGGCGGAGAGGCGGATGTTGGCGGGGTCGTGCAGCCCGTAGCAGAAATGGCCGGTCACGCTCCGCAACCGCCCCAGCGCCCCCGCGGCGAGCAGGTCGCGCGCCATGGTCCACTGCGGGTGATGCGCGGGCATCCAGGCCTCGGCGATCAGCTTGCCGGTCGCGTCGCGGGCGGCGATCAGCCGGTCGAACTCGGCGGCATGGAGCGCGATGGGCTTCTCGCAGAGCACGGCCTTGCCGGCCTCGGCGGCGCGGATCGACCACTCCACATGCAGCGCGTTGGGAAGGGGGATATAGACCGCGTCGATGCCGGGATCGGCCAGTAGCGCCTCGTAGCTGTCATGCACGGTCAGCCCCGGCGCGATCTCGGCGAAGGGGGCGGCGCGCGCCGGGTCGCGGGTGGCGACCGCGGCCAGCCGCGCGCGGCGCGCCTCGTTCAGGGCGGGGCCGGTGATCTTGCGGGCGAAGCCCGAGGCCCCGAGGATGCCCCAGCGGATATGGTCTGTCATCTGCGCCTCCGTCGTGTTGGCGCGCAGAATGGGAATAGGCAGACCTGCCCGCAACCCGCATAATTCGGGCATTGGTCCCGGATTTACGAGTTGCCCCATGCCCCTGCCCCGCTTCCTCCGCCTGGTTTGCGCCCTCTCGCTCGCCGCCGCGCAGCCCGCCGCCGCCGACACGCCCGGCCCGCTTGCCGCCCTGTTGGGCGAGGTCGACCGCAGCGCGGCGCAGGTGATCCATGTCTGGACGCCCGAGGGCGCGTGGACGCTGGCCACCGGCCCGCAGCGCCCCGGCGGGCGCGAGACGCGCGCGGGCGACCGCTTCATCATCGCCTCGGTGGGCAAGCCTTTTCTCGCCGCGGCGCTGTTGCGCCTGCACGAGGCGGGCCGCCTCGACATCCGCGACCCCGCCGCGCGCTGGTTGCCCGGCGACGTGGTCGCGGGTTTCGGCGGGCTGAAGGGCGTGCGGGTCGATCACCTGTTGTCGATGACGAGCGGCCTGCCCGATTACCTCGACGATGCCTTCGCCGAGGATCTGATGGCCGAACCCGAAGGCTGGACCGTGCGCGACGCGCTCGCCTATGCCGAGGGGGAGGAGGCACTTTTCGCGCCGGGCGAGGACTACGACTATTCCAACACCAACTACCTGCTGGCGCAGCTGGTGCTGGAGGCCGCAACTGGCCAGCCCTACCCGCAGGCGCTGCGCGCGCTGGTGCTGGACCCCGTGGGCGCGCGGGCAAGCGCCGTCTTCGGCACCGAACCGCGCAGGCCCGAGGATGCCGCCGGGATCACGCCCGAGGGGCGGGACGCCTCGGGCCTCTATGTGAGCGAGGGCTTCGGCGACGGCGGGCTGATCGCCCCCGCGGCCGAGGTCGCGGCCTTCTTCCGCGCGCTCTTGGTCGAGCGGCGGCTGCTCGGCCCATCGGCGCTGGCGTTGATGCTGGAGGACCCGCTGGGCGAGGGCTATGGCCTCGGGATCGACATCGACACGTCGGACTATGGCCCGGTCTACGGCCATGGCGGCGGCGATATCGGCTATTCCTCGGGGGTGATCGTCCTGCCCGCGGTGCCCGCGGTGGGCGTCATCCTGCGGGGCGACGAAGACGCGGACGAGGACCTGCTGTGGCAGGCCCTCGCGCGTGTGATCGACGGATGATCCACGGCCCTCAGGCCGAGGCGAGCATCCCCTGCTCTTTCGCCAGTTCGCGCATCCGCTTCTGCAGCTTTTCGAAGGCGCGCACCTCGATCTGGCGGATGCGTTCGCGGCTGACGTCATAGACCCCGCTGAGGTCTTCGAGCGTGACCGGATTGTCCTGCAACCGGCGCTGGGTGAGGATGTCGCGCTCGCGCTCGTTCAGCACCTCCATCGCCTCGGCCATCAGGGCCATCCGGCTCTGGTATTCCTCGCGCTCGGCGTAGTCGGTGGCCTGGTCGGCGTCTTCGTCTTCCAGCCAGTCCTGCCACTGGGTCGAGCTGTCATCCTCGGTCCCGATGGTGGCGTTGAGCGAGGCATCGCCCCCCGACAGCCGCCGGTTCATCGAGATCACCTCATCCTCGGTCACGCCGAGGTCATGGGCGATGCGCGCGACATTCTCGGGGCGAAGATCCCCCTCCTCCAGCGCGCCGATGCGGGCCTTGGCCTTGCGCAGGTTGAAAAAGAGCTTCTTCTGCGCCGAGGTCGTGCCGAGCTTCACGAGGCTCCAAGACCGCAGGATGTATTCCTGGATCGAGGCGCGGATCCACCACATCGCGTAGGTCGCAAGGCGAAAGCCCTTTTCGGGGTCGAAGCGTTTGACGGCCTGCATCAGGCCCACGTTCGCCTCGGAAATCACCTCGGCCTGCGGGAGGCCGTAGCCGCGGTAGCCCATGGCGATCTTGGCGGCGAGCCGCAGGTGGCTGGTGACAAGCTGATGGGCGGCGTTGGTGTCCTGATCCTCGACCCAGCGCTTGGCCAGCATGTATTCCTGTTCCGGTTCCAGCATCGGGAACTTGCGGATTTCCTGCAGGTAGCGGTTGAGCCCCTGCTCCGGCGACGGTGCCGGAAGTTTCGCGTAATTGGACATGGTTGAACCCCCTGTCAGGCCCTGTTGACGTATATGTAAAGCGGGTTAACTTTTCGTCAAGGGCCGAAGTGAACCGAACTGTTCAGATCATGAGCCGACGGCCCACGAACAGCAAGCCACGTTACGGCAGGCTCACGTGCATGTGCGCACAGGTTACAGGCCCGTGTCGCGCAGCGCCTGCAGCAGGTCGTCCATGTCGGGGGGCAGGTCGGCGGTGAACTCGAGCAGCTCGCCGCCCAGCGGATGGACAAAGCCCAGCCGCGCGGCATGCAGCGCCTGCCGGGGAAAGCCGTTGAGCCGCGCCGCCAGCGCGGGCCCCAGTTGCTTTTCCGAAACCTTGCGCCGCCCGCCATAGACCGGATCGCCCACCAGCGCGTGACCCACATGGGACATGTGAACCCGGATCTGGTGCGTGCGGCCCGTCTCCAGCCGACAGGACACGCGGGTGACCGGGCCGAGCGGTTCCTCGACCGTCACGCGGGTCACGGCATGCCGCCCGCCGGTGAAGAGCACCGCCTGCCGCTGGCGGTCGGTCTTGTGGCGGGCCAGCTGGGTGGTGATCTTCAGGACACCACCCGGCTCGAAACTGACACCGCACACGCCCTTCAGGCGCGGATCGCCCTGGTCGGGCAGCCCGTGGCAGAGCGCGACGTATTCCCGGTCGACCGTGTGGGCGGCGAACTGGTCGGCCAGCCCGTGATGGGCGGCATCGGACTTGGCCACCACCAGCAGGCCGGAGGTGTCCTTGTCGATGCGATGCACGATCCCCGG
>JAOARA010000089.1 GCA_025211115.1 Roseicyclus sp.
CATCGCGCGGCCGGTGAAGATCACCTACGGGCGCGGCTTCGGCGGCACGCTGGTGGTGCTGACCACGGGCGCGAACGCGCCGGTGCTGGAGATGCAGAAAGAGCGCATCGTCGAACGGGTGAACGCCACCTATGGCTACCGCGCCGTGGCGCATGTCCACATCACCCAGACCGCCCCCACGGGCTTTGCCGAGGGGCAGGTCGCCTTTCGCAAGGCCCCGCCGAAACCCGCCCCCAAACCCGACCCCGCGCGGCTGGCCCGCGCGTTGGAAGGCATGGAAGGCATCGAGGACGCGGGCCTGAAACAGGCCCTCGCCCGCCTTGCCGAAAACGTGTTAACCCCGCGAAAAGCCTAAGGAGAGACATCCACCATGGATCGCAGGACCCTTTTGATGGGCGCCGGAGCAGGCGCCGTCGCCCTCGGCAGCTACGCGCTGATGCGCCCCGGCCAGACCCCCATGCCGCTTCTGCCGCAGCCCGCCCATGCGCAGGAGGCCGCGACCGGCGCGCCCGAGGTCATCGAGATGGTCATCGGCGCGCCGGATGCGCCGGTGGAGGTGATCGAATACGCCTCGTTCACCTGTCCGCATTGCCGGAGCTTCCACCAGAACACCATGCCGCGGCTCAAGGCCGAGTATGTCGACAGCGGGCAGGTGCGCTTCATCTACCGCGAGGTCTATTTCGACCGTCCCGGCCTCTGGGCCAGCATGGTCGCGCGCTGCGCCGGGCCGATGCGCTATTTCGGTGTCGTCGACCTGATCTACGAGCGGCAGTCGGAATGGGTGCAGGGCAGCCCGGCCCAGATCGCCGAGAACCTGCGCCGCATCGGGCGCACCGCGGGGATGACGAACGAGCAGCTCGACGCCTGCATGACCGATGCCGACATGGCGCAGGCGCTGATCACCTGGGAGCAGGCGAACCGCGAGGTTCACGACATCCCCGGCACGCCGCATTTCGTGATCGACGGAACGATGCATTCGAACATGAGCTTCGAGGAGTTCTCGGGCCTGATCGACGCGGCCCTCGCCGCGCAATGACGGCACCGCTGACGGGCGTTCGCGTCCTGGAACTGGCACGCATCCTGGCCGGCCCCTGGGCCGGTCAGACCCTGGCCGACCTCGGGGCCGAGGTGATCAAGGTCGAAGCGCCCGAGGGCGACGACACCCGCCGCTGGGGCCCGCCCTTCGTCGAGCGGGAGGGCGACCGCTCGGCCGCGTATTTCCACGCCTGCAACCGCGGCAAGCACTCGGTCACCGCCGATTTCCGCACCGAGGCGGGGCGCGCGCGGGTCGTCGCGCTCGCGCGCGAGGCGGATGTGCTGATCGAGAACTTCAAGCTGGGCGGACTGGCGAAATACGGGCTCGATTACGAGAGCCTCAGCGCAGTGAACCCCGGCCTGGTCTATTGCTCGATCACCGGCTTCGGCCAGACCGGGCCCTATGCGCATCGGGCGGGCTATGATTACATCATCCAGGGGATGAGCGGGCTGATGTCAGTGACCGGCGCGCCCGAGGGGCAGCCGCAAAAGGTCGGCGTCGCGGTGACCGACATCTTCACCGGGCTTTACGCCGCCAACGCGATCCTCGCGGCGCTGCACCTGCGGCAGGCGACCGGCACGGGGCAGCATATCGACATGAGCCTGATGGACACGGCGGTGTCGGTGATGGCGAACCAGTCGATGAACTACCTGACGACAGGCACGGCGCCCGCGCGGATCGGGAACGCGCATCAGAACCTGGCGCCCTACCAGGTCTTCGACTGCGCGGATGGCTGGATCATCATCGCCACCGGCAATGACGCGCAATACCGGCGGCTTTGCGGTATCCTCGGCCTCGGCGACATGGCCGAGGACCCCGACTACCTGACCAACGCCGACCGGATCGCGCACCGTGCCGAGATGACCCGGCGGCTGACGGCGGCGACGCTGACATGGGCCAAGGCCGACCTGCTTGCGGCCTGCGAGGCCGAGGGGGTTCCCGCGGGGCCGATCAACGACCTGGCCGAGGTCTTCGCCGATCCGCAGGTCGCCGCACGCGGCGCGCGGATCGAGCTGGACGGCGTGCCGGGCGTGCGCCCGCCCTTCCGCTTCTCGGATGCGGAGGTGGCGCTGGAGCGGCCCGCGCCGCGGCTTGGCGAGGATGACGCGCGCGCGGGCTGGAGCCCGCGGGACTGACCCCGCCCGCAGGCGGGCGTCACGGTCGGGCAAAGCCCGTTGCAACGGGCTTGCACGCGATTTGCAAATCGCGTCGAAAGCGCCTTGCAAGGCGCTTTTCAAGGCGCTTGCAAGCGCCTTGCCGCCCGGTGGCGGGCCTTATCGCTGGATAGCCGGGGTCTGGTGGATGTGGCTGGCGTCCTCGGCGGCGTGGACGAGGAAATGCGCCACGTCGGCGCGGCTGATGATCCCCTGCCGCCAGGTCTCGGGCGCGACCAGCACCTTGTATCGCCCGCTCATCGCGGTGTCGTTCAGGATGCCCGGCCGGGCGATGGTCCAGTCGAGGTTCGAGCCCCTGATCAGCTCTTCCTGCACCGCCTTGTCGGCATAGGCGCGACCCAGGAGCAGCTTGAAGGGGATCTTTTCCAGCGTCGAGAGCTTCGCCTCGCTGTCGCCCGCGCCGAAGCCGGTGACGGTCAGAAGACGCCGGACGCCCGCCGCCTCCATCACGGGGATAAGCGCCTGCGTGACGGTCGAGAAGAGCGTCGTGGGCTTCAGCACGCGCAGGTCGCGCGGCGCGCCGAGGGTGAGGATCACGGCATCGACGCCCGCAACCGCGCGGGCCAGGAGCGCGGGATCGGTGGCATCGCCGGGCATCGCCTCGAAGCCGGGCGCCTCGATCTCCATGCGGTCCGCGCTGCGGGCGACCGCACGCACGGAATGGCCGCGCGCGAGGGCATAGTCGACGGTCCTACGGCCGATCCCGCGGCTTGCGCCGATGACGGTGAGCTTCATGCGATGTCCTTTCGGATCGGATGCAGGTCAGGCATGGCCGGCCTCGGAAGAGAGCGTCAGGGGCGAGACGCCGAGCGAGGCCAGCGCCGCCGCCCATTTGCCCTCCATGCGCGGGGCGAAGACGATCTCGGGCGTGGCCTCGGCGGTGAGCCAGCCGTTCTCGCGGATCTCGCCCTCGAGCTGGCCGGGGCCCCATCCGGCGTATCCGAGCGCCAGCAGCGCCCGCTCGGGGCCGGTGCCGCGGGCGATATCCTCGAGCACGTCGAGCGTCGCGGTCATGGCGAAGCGGTCATCGACCTCGAGGCGCTCCTCGCGGTCGCCGTGATACTCGGCGGAATGCAGGACGAAGCCGCGGCGCAACTCGACCGGGCCGCCGAAAC
>JAOARA010000090.1 GCA_025211115.1 Roseicyclus sp.
ATGGCGGACGGCAGCCTGTTTGCGGCCAACTACGTTGAAAACAAGCTGAAATTCTTCCCCAATATCCTCGAGGCGGTCGTCTTCGGGAACGGGCGGGACTACTGCACGGCCTTCATCAACATCGACCTGACGGCGGTCGGCAACTGGGCCGAGCGCAACAACATCGCCTATGCCTCCTACCAGGAGCTTGCGGGGCATCCGCGGGTTCTGGCGACGATCCAGAGCCACGTGGAGGAGGTGAACCGCTCGGTCGCTTCGGACGAGATGCTGTCGGGTTGCCAGGTGCATCGCTTCCTCGTGCTGCACAAGGAGCTGGACGCCGATGACGGCGAGCTGACCCGCACGCGCAAGGTGCGGCGGCGGATCATCGAGGAGAAGTTCCACGACCTGATCGACGCGCTCTATTCCGGCAAGACCTCGCAATACACCGAGACGGAAGTGACCTACGAGGACGGGCGCAAGGGCAAGATCACGGCGACGCTGGAGATCCGCGACGCGGCGACGGTGGACGTGGGCGCGCCGGCGCAGGTGGCGGCGGAATGACGCTGATCGCGGCAGCCCTGTTCCTGCTCGGCTTCGCGGCCTCCTGGATCGCGGGGCGCTACGTGACGACGGGGGCCGCGGCGGTGCAGGGCGGGGCCATCGGGATCTGCGGGGTTGCGGCGCTTCTGTTCGGGATGCCGCAGGTCTGGGAGGACAGTCTGATCTGGGCGCTGATCGCGCTGATGATCTACGGGCTGGTGGGGGCGCTGATCTTTCGCTCCGGCCAGGCGGCACGGGAAAGGGCCGAGTAAATGCTTGATTCCACTGGGGAAGGTTACGTTACCGAGGATGGCCGCACGATTGGCGGCGTGGTGATGGAGATGCGGAACATCACGCTGCGGTTCGGCGGCGTGGTGGCGATCAAGGACATCAGTTTCGACATCCGCGAGGGCGAGATCCGGGCGATCATCGGGCCGAACGGGGCGGGCAAGTCCAGTATGCTCAACGTCATCTCGGGGTTCTACAACCCGCAGGAGGGCGAGGTGATCTATCGCGGGTCCAAGCGCCCGCAGATGCGGCCCTTCCAGGTCGCGCGGCAGGGCATCGCGCGGACCTTTCAGAACATCGCGCTGTTCGACGGTATGAGCGTTCTCGACAACATCATGACCGGTCGTCTGAACCATATGAAGGCGAGCCTTTTCGACCAGGCGTTCTGGTGGGGCAAGGCCCAGCGGGAAGAGGTCGAGAACCGGCAAAAAGCCGAGGAAATCATCGACTTCCTTGAAATCCAGCACATCCGCAAGACGCCGGTGGGCCGCCTGCCCTATGGCTTGAAAAAGCGGGTGGAACTGGCGCGCGCGCTGGTGTCGGAGCCGTCCATCCTGCTGCTCGATGAACCCATGGCGGGGATGAACGTCGAGGAGAAGGAGGACATGTCGCGCTTCATCCTCGATGTGAATGACGAATACGGCACCACCATCGTGCTGATCGAGCATGACATGGGGGTCGTGATGGACCTGAGCGACCGGGTGGTCGTGATGGATTACGGCAAGAAGATCGGGGACGGCACGCCGGACGAGGTGCGCTCGAACCAGGAGGTGATCGACGCCTATCTCGGGGTCGCCCATGACTGAGCGCCCGCGTCACATCCCGTACACACCCCGTACACACCGCGTACATACGCCGAGCCAGGGAGGCCGCGCATGCCCGACCAACTGATTTTCGCCATGGAGGTCACGATCAACGGCCTTCTGAACGGGGTGATGTATGCCCTCGTGGCGCTCGGCTTCGTGCTGATCTTCAAGGCGTCCGGCATCTTCAACTACGCGCAGGGTGTCATGGCGCTGTTCGCGGCGATGACGCTGGTGGGCATCCAGCAGGGGCGCGTGCCCTTCGGCCACCTGATCAACGAGATCTTCGGGACCGATGTCCACTATTTCGGATGGGAGGTGCCCGCGCTGGCCGCGATCCTTCTGACCGTTCTGGTGATGCTGGCCTTTGCCGTGCTGGTGCAGAAATTCGTCTTCAGGCACCTCGTGGGGCAAGAGCCGATCATCCTGTTCATGGCGACCATCGGGCTGGCCTATTTCCTCGAAGGGGTCAGCGACCTGATGTGGGGGTCCGAGATCCGCAACATGGACGTGGGCCTGCCGCAGGGGATCAACGACGCCATCGACCAGGCGACCTTCGATATCTTCGGCTACGGGTTCTTCATCGACAACCTCGACATCTCGGCCGCGATCATCGCCGCCATCCTTGTCGGCGGGCTGATCGCCTTTGCGCAATACACCAAGCAGGGCCGCGCGATGCGGGCGGTGGCCGATGACCACCAGGCGGCGCTGTCGGTGGGCATCAAGCTGAATTACGTCTGGGTGCTGGTCTGGACGCTGGCGGGAATCGTCGCGCTGGTGGCCGGCATCATGTGGGGGTCGAAATCGGGGGTTCAGTTCTCGCTGTCGCTGATCGCGCTGAAGGCGCTGCCGGTGCTGATGCTGGGCGGCTTCACCTCGATCCCAGGCGCCATCGTGGGCGGGTTGATCATCGGCATGGGCGAGGCGCTGTTCGAGTTCTCCATCGGCCCGATGATCGGCGGCGCGACCGAGAACTGGTTCGCCTATGTCCTCGCCCTCGTCTTTCTCGTGTTCCGGCCGCAGGGCCTGTTCGGCGAGAAGATCATCGAGAGGGTGTGAGCGAGATGACCTTGACCGGCAAGCAATCCCCCGCGGCCCATGCCTTTGCCAACCAGGGCAGGCCCGTCTTTGTCCAGGGCGGCAGCACCGCGCGGAAGTTCTGGGCGATCACCTGCACCGTGGGGTTCGGCGTGTTCTGGTTCGCCGGCCCGTTCCTGGTGTCGGAGCTGTTCGGCGCGCGTGAGCTGACGCTTTGGCCGCTCGTGCTGACGCCGCTCGGCTTTCTCGTCGGCACGCTGGGCCGGATCATGATGACAAGGGAGACCGCCTGATGTTTTACCGTGAAGCGGGCGATTTCAAGACGTCCTACGCCGCCGACAACCAGACCTTTCCGATCGCCTTTGACCGGTATCGCTATTACATGGTGCTGCTGATCGGGCTGGGTGTGATCCCCTTCGTGATCACCGATTACTGGGCGAACGCGATCCTGATCCCCTTCCTGATCTATGCCATCGCGGCCATCGGGCTGAACATCCTGACGGGCTATTGCGGGCAGGTGTCGCTGGGCACCGGCGGGTTCATGGCGGTGGGGGCCTTTACCTCCTACAAGCTGATGACGGCCTTTCCGGGGCTGGACATGGTGACGATCACGCTGTTGTCGGGGGCGATGACGGCGATGGTCGGCGTGGCCTTCGGCCTGCCCAGCTTGCGGATCAAGGGCTTTTACCTGGCGGTGGCGACGCTGGCGGCGCAGTTCTTCCTCGTGTGGCTCTTCAACAAGGTGCCGTGGTTCTACAACTACTCGGCCTCGGGGCAGATCAGCGCGCCGGAGCGGACGCTGTTCGGCATCGCGGTGACGGGTCCGAACGCCGAGGCCTGGGCGAAATACCTGTTCTGCTTCGCCTTCGTCTTCGTGCTGGCCTGGGTCGCGCGCAACCTGACGCGCGGGTCGATCGGGCGGCAGTGGATGGCGATCCGCGACATGGACATCGCGGCCGAGATCATCGGGGTGAACCCGCTGAAGGCCAAGCTGACCGCCTTTGCGGTGTCGTCCTTCTACGTCGGCATCTCGGGGGCGCTGCTGTTCACGGTCTACCTGGGCGCGGCCGAGGTGGGCGAGGCCTATGGCATCATCAAGTCGTTCCTGGTGCTGTTCATGATCATCATCGGGGGGCTCGGCTCGATCTTCGGGGCCTTCGCGGGCGCGGCCTTCATGGTGATCCTGCCGGTTGCGCTGCGGAATTTCTTTGCCGGAAGCCTGGGATGGGACCCGGCGCTGGCGACGCATTTCGAGTTCGTCATCGTGGGCGCGCTGATCATGTTCTTCCTGATCGTCGAGCCGCACGGGCTGGCGCGGCTGTGGTCGCTGGCGAAGGAGAAGCTGAGGTTGTGGCCCTTCCCGCACTGAGCGGGACGGCCCGGCGGTGGACTGGATGGTCCACCCTACGATTGCGGCACCGGCCAGGAGGAGGGCGGGCCGCCGAGCGAGAAACCCGGAGACAACCGGGGCGCAAGACTGAACGGACAAACCCAAGGGAGGAACCCCCGATGAAGAAACTGGCAACATTCGCAGTGGCGGGCGTGATGGCCGCAGGCCCCGCGCTGGCGGATCTCGTGATCCCCGACCTGCACTATCGCACCGGCCCCTATGCCGCGGGCGGCATCCCGTTCTCGGACGGCTACCAGGATTACTTCAACCTGCTGAACGCGCGCGACGGCGGCATCGGCGGCGAGACGGTGCGCATCGTCAGCTGCGAGACCGCCTACAACACCGAGCGCGGCGTGGAGTGCTACGAATCGACCAAGGGCGAAGGCGCGCTGGTCTACCAGCCGCTGTCGACCGGCATCACCTACCAGCTGATCCCGCGCGCGACCGCCGACGGCATCCCGCTGCACACGATGGGCTATGGCCGGACCAGCGCCGCGAACGGCGACGTGTTCAGCCATGTCTTCAACTACCCGGCGAATTACTGGGACGCGGCGAGCGTGATCATCAACCAGCTGCTCGAGGAGAACGGCGGGTCGCTGGAAGGCAAGACCATCACGCTGCTCTACCACACCTCGGCCTCTGGCCGGGAGCCGATCCGCACGCTGGAGACGCTGTCGGAGATGCACGGGTTCGAGCTGTCGCAGCTGGCGGTGGACCATCCGGGCCAGGAGCAGGGCAACCAGTGGCTGACGATCCGCCGCGAGCGTCCCGACTATGTCGTGATGTGGGGCTGGGGCGTGATGAACCAGGTCGCGGTGCAGGAAGCGATCAACACCCGCTTCCCGATGGAGAATTTCATCGGCAACTGGTGGGCGGGCGCCGATCATGACGTGGCGCAGGCCGGTGCGGATGCGGCGGGGTACCGCGCGCTGAACATGAACCGCCTGGGCGACATGCCGGTCTTCGACGAGATCCGCACCCATGTCCACGAGGCCGGGCTGGCCGCGGGCGACGGGTCGAACGTGGGCTCGGTGCTCTATACCCGTGGCATGTATGCCGCGATGCTGGCCGCCGAGGCGATCCGCACCGCGCAGGAGATCCATGGCGTCGCCGCGATCACGCCGGCGATGATGCGCGACGGGATGGAGGCGCTGGAGATCACCAACGCGCGGATGGAAGAGCTGGGCATGCCGATGATCGGGCCGGAGTTCGCGGTCAGCTGCGAGGATCACGGCGGCACCGGCATGGCGATCATGACGCAGTGGAACGGCAGCGAGTGGGTGACGCTGAGCGAGTTCATCGCGCCTGACGACAGCGTCACGCAGCCGCTGATCGAGGAGGATTCGGCGCAATTCGCGGCCGAGAACAACATCTCGAGCCAGTGCGGCGAGAGCTGATCCAGGACCCCCGGCGGCGGCGCGGGTGTCGCCGCCGGGATTTCCGTATTTTCGGGAAGATGAAGGCGGGGCGTGGGCCTTGGGGGCGCGCGCGTTAACCTTAACGGGATATGAACGGGGCTTGTGACGGGCGCCGTGGCAGGGGAGAGCCGGGAGATGCTGGACCAGCCTTTGGAGACCCATGGCGACGGCGTGGCGCCGGAGCTGCAGGGGGCGGAGACGCTTCTGGAGGTCAACAATATCGAGGTGATCTACAATCACGTGATCCTCGTGCTCAAGGGTGTCAGCCTGAAGGTGCCGAAAGGGGGCATCACCGCGCTTCTGGGCGGCAACGGGGCGGGCAAGACGACGACGCTGAAGGCGATTTCGAACCTGCTGCATTCCGAGCGCGGCGAGGTCACGAAGGGGTCGATCCTCTATCGCGGCGAGCCGGTGGCCGACCTGACGCCGTCGGACCTTGTCGACCGGGGCGTGATCCAGGTGATGGAAGGGCGGCATTGTTTCGAGCACCTGACCGTCGAGGAGAACCTGCTGACGGGCAGCTACACGCGCAAGGACGGGCGGGGCGCGATCGCCGCCGACCTGGAGATGGTCTATGACTATTTCCCGCGGCTGAAGGAGCGGCGGGGGAGCCAGGCGGGCTATACCAGCGGTGGCGAGCAGCAGATGACGGCGATCGGGCGCGCGTTGATGAGCCGGCCCGAGACGATCCTGCTGGACGAGCCGTCGATGGGGCTGGCGCCGCAGCTGGTGGAGCAGATCTTCGACATCGTGAAGCGGCTGAACGAGGAGCAGGGGGTGACCTTCCTGCTGGCCGAGCAGAACACCAACGTGGCGCTGCGCTTTGCGCATTACGGCTACATCCTGGAATCGGGCCGCGTGGTGATGGACGGGCCCGCGGCCGATCTGCGCGAGAACCCGGATGTGAAGGAGTTTTACCTCGGCATGTCCGAGGAGGGCCGGAAATCGTTCCGCGACGTGCGGAGCTACCGGCGGCGCAAGAGGTGGCTGAGCTGATGCTGGACGAGAACCGCAAACATTACGACGCGCTGGAGACGCGCAGCGCCGACGCGCGGGCCGCGGACCAGCTGGTGCAGCTGAATGCGCAGCTGGCCTCGAACGGGATGGCGGCGGTGGCGTCGCTGGACGAGTTGGCCGGGCTGCCGGTGCTGCGCAAGTCGGAGCTGGTGGCGCGGCAAGCCGAGCATCCGCCCTTCGGCGGGTTGCCGGTGACGAACCTGGCGCATGTGTTCCAGAGCCCCGGCCCGATCTACGAACCGGGTGGCGTGAGCCATGACTGGTGGCGCATGGGCCGTTTCCTGCATGCCGTGGGGATCGGGCCGGGCGACGTGGTGCAGAACTGCTTCGGCTATCACCTGACGCCGGCGGGCATGATCTTCGAGAGCGGGGCGCGCGCGGTGGGGGCCGCGGTGTTGCCTGCCGGTGTGGGGCAGACCGAGTTGCAGGTGCGTGCGGCCAGGGACGTGGGCTGCACCGCCTATGCGGGGACGCCGGATTACCTGAAGGTGATCCTCGACAAGGCGGACGAGCTGGGGGTGGAGCTGTCCTTTGCCCGCGCCGCCGTCGGGGGGGGCGCGCTGTTCCCCTCGCTCAGGAAGGAATACGCGGACCGGGGCATCGCCTGCCTGCAGTGCTATGCGACCGCCGACCTGGGCAACATCGCCTATGAAAGCGAGGCGATGGAGGGGATGATCGTGGACGAGGGCGTGATCGTCGAGATCGTCCGCCCCGGCACGGGCGACCCTGTGGCCGAGGGCGAGGTGGGCGAGGGCGTGGTCACGACGCTGAACCCCGATTACCCGCTGATCCGGTTTGCCACCGGCGATCTGTCCGCCGTCTTGCCGGGGGAAAGTCCCTGTGGGCGGACCAACATGCGGATCAAGGGGTGGATGGGCCGTGCGGACCAGACCACCAAGATCAAGGGCATGTTCGTGCGCCCCGAGCAGGTGGCCGAGTTCGTGGGCCGTCATGCCGAGGTGTCGAAGGCGCGGGTCATCGCCAGCCGCGAGGGCGAGATGGACGTGATGACCGTGCAGGTGGAGGCCGAGGGCGGCGATGTCGCTGCGCTGGCCGAAAGCGTGGCCGCGGTGATGAAGCTGAAGGGGCGGGTCGAGATCGTGGCACCCGGAAGCCTGCCGAATGATGGGCTCGTGATCGACGATCAACGAAAGTACGATTGATTGGCGGAGTTGGTTATCGGTTAACCGGCGGGGATCGTGCTACCCCGAGGGGGAAACCGGACCCAACGGAGGTAGCCGCCATGCGCGCCCTGATTCCCGCCCTGATCCCCTTTGCCCTCGCCCTTGGCGCTGCCACGCAGGCCGGGGCGGACACCGCCCTGCTGATTGCGAATGACCGCTACGGCGCGGCGCAGAACCTGAACGGCGGCGACGAGATCCTGTCGCTGGAGGGGCCGCTGGACCGCGCGGGCTTTGACGTGATCGTGGTGGAGAACGGCACCGCCGAGGCGCTGCGCGCGGCGGTGTCGGCCTTGCTGGAGGCCGAGGAGAGCGAGCGCGTTCTGGTCGCCCTGTCGGGGCACCTGCTGCATTCCGGGATGGGGACATGGCTGCTTGGCACGGATGCGGAGCGACCGGACCTTGCCACGGTCGGTGCCGAGGGGATCGCGCTGGACGTGCTGTTCGAGATCGCGGCGCGTGCGCCGGGGCGGGCGGTGGTGTTGCTGGGGCAGGAGATGCGGCGGATCGAGCCGGGCGCGGGGCTTGCCCGCGGGCTCGGGGTGCTGGAGGCCCCGCAGGGGGTGACGATCGTGACCGGGGCCACGGACGCGCTGGCCGATCTGGCGCGCGACGTGTTGCTGCGGCCGGGGGCCGACCTTGCCGAGGCGCTGGAGGAGGCGCGCGGGCTGCGCGCGGTCGGGTTCGTGTCGCCCGCGCTGCCCTTCCTGCCGGTTCCGCCGGTCGAGGCGGAGGAGCAGGGCGAGGCGGAGCCGCCCACCGGCCCCTCGGAGGAGGAAGCGGCGCTCTGGGCCGCGGTGCAGGAGTTGAACACGCCCGGCGCCTATCGCGCCTATCTCGAGCAGTTCCCGGCGGG
>JAOARA010000091.1 GCA_025211115.1 Roseicyclus sp.
GAATTGCGCGGACGCGCAGCCGACAGCCTGACCTGGGAGACGCTGGAGGGCATCCGCGTCAAGCCGCTCTATACCGCCGAGGATACCGAGGGGCTGGACCCCATGGGCAGCCTGCCGGGCTTCGGCCCCTTCACCCGCGGGGTGAAGGCGAGGATGTACGCGGGCCGTCCCAGGACGATCCGGCAATAAGCCGGCTTCTCGACCGCCGAGGAGAGCAACGCCTTCTACCGCAACGCGCTGGCCGCCGGTCAGCAGGGTGTGTCCGTCGCCTTCGACCTCGCCACCCACCGCGGCTATGACAGCGACCACCCCCGCGTGATCGGCGACGTCGGCAAGGCGGGTGTCGCCATCGACAGCGTCGAGGACATGAAGATCCTGTTCGACGGCATCCCGCTCGACCAGGTCAGCGTCTCGATGACGATGAACGGCGCGGTGATCCCGATCCTGGCGAATTTCATCGTCACGGGCGAGGAACAGGGCCACGACAAGGCGGTGTTGTCTGGAACGATCCAGAACGACATCCTCAAGGAGTTCATGGTCCGCAACACCTACATCTACCCGCCCGAGCCGAGCATGCGGATCATCTCGGACATCATCGGCTACACCTCCGACAACATGCCGAAATTCAACAGTATTTCCATCTCCGGCTACCACATGCAGGAGGCGGGCGCGAACCTGGTGCAGGAGCTGGCCTACACGCTGGCCGACGGGCGCGAATACGTGCGCGCGGCCATCGACGCGGGCATGGACGTGGACAAGTTCGCCGGACGGTTGTCGTTCTTCTTCGCCATCGGCATGAATTTCTTCATGGAGGCCGCCAAGCTGCGCGCTGCGCGCACGCTCTGGCACCGGATCATGACCGACATCGGCGCGAAATCGGACCGTTCCAAGATGCTGCGCACCCATTGCCAGACCTCGGGCGTGTCGCTGCAGGAGCAGGACCCCTACAACAACGTCATCCGCACCGCCTACGAGGCGATGTCGGCGGTGCTGGGCGGCACGCAATCCCTGCACACCAACGCGCTGGACGAGGCCATCGCGCTGCCCACCGAATTCAGCGCGCGGATCGCGCGCAACACCCAGTTGATCCTGCAGGAAGAGACCGGCGTGACCAAGGTGGTCGATCCGCTGGCGGGCTCCTACTACGTCGAGGCGCTGACCAATGACCTGATCGAAAAGGCCTGGGCCCTGATCGAGGAGGTCGAGGAGATGGGCGGCATGACCAAGGCGGTGGCCTCCGGCATGCCCAAGCTGCGCATCGAGGAATCGGCCGCACGCCGTCAGGCGATGATCGACCGCGGCGAAGAGGTGATCGTCGGGGTCAACAAGTATCGCAAGGACAAGGAAGACCCGATCGACATCCTCGAGATCGACAACGACAAGGTCCGCGAGGCGCAGGTCGCCCGGCTGCAGCGCATCCGCGCCACCCGCGACCAGGCCGCCTGCGACGCGGCGCTGACCGAGCTGGAGCGGCGGGCGACGGAAGGGGGCAACCTGCTCGAGGCGGCGGTCGAGGCCGCACGGGCGCGCGCGAGCGTGGGGGAAATCAGCATGGCGATGGAAAAGGTGTTCGGCCGTCACAGGGCCGAGGTGAAGACCCTCGCGGGCGTCTACGGCGCGGCCTATGACGGGGACGAGGGCTTTGCCCAGATCCAGCGCGACGTGGAAAGCTTCGCCGAGGAAGAGGGGCGCCGCCCCCGGATGCTGGTCGTGAAGATGGGCCAGGATGGCCATGACCGCGGCGCCAAGGTGATCGCCACGGCCTTCGCCGACATCGGCTTCGACGTGGATGTCGGGCCGCTGTTCCAGACGCCCGAGGAAGCGGCGCAGGATGCCATCGACAATGACGTTCACGTCATCGGCATCTCGAGCCAGGCGGCGGGGCACAAGACGCTTGCGCCCAAGTTGATCGAGGCGCTGAAGGCCGAAGGCGCGGGCGACATCATCGTGATCTGCGGCGGCGTGATCCCGCACCAGGATTACGAGTTCCTGAAATCCGCAGGCGTCAAGGCGATCTTCGGGCCGGGCACCAACATCCCGGCCGCGGCGCGCGACATCCTCGAGCTGATCCGCGCGGCCCGCGCGGCCTGACGGCGGGGCGCGAAAAACTGCAGTTTTTCGGCATGGAAAACTGCAGTTTTCCAGAACCGGAAACCGCGCGGTTTCCGCCGCCCGGTGACACAGCGATGCGCGGCCCCCTTGCCGGGCCGCGCAAGGTGACGCATCTAGGGGCCAAGGAGTTGCGTAGCCATGGCCCTGCCCGTTCGACAGCAAGTGACCTACTGGGGCATCGCCGCGGCGGTGTTCTTTTTCCTTCTGTGGGCGTTGGGGCAGGTGATCCTGCCCTTCCTCGTGGGCGGGGCCATCGCCTATTTCCTCGACCCGGTCGCCGACCGGCTGGAACGTCTCGGCCTCAGCCGGGTCATGTCCACGGTCGTGATCTTCGTGATCCTGCTCGCCGTCGTCATCCTGTCGCTGCTCGTGATCATCCCCACGCTGGTCCAGCAGACCAACGACCTGATCCAGGCCGCGCCGGACCTGTTCAACCAGCTGCGCGCCTGGCTGACCGACCGTTTCCCCGAGGTGATCGATGAGACCTCGCCGATCCGCCAGTCGCTCGCCGCCATCGGCGAGACGATTCAGGCCCGCGGGGGCGAGTTGCTGCAACAGCTCCTGAGCAGCGCGGCGGGGGTCGTGAACCTCCTCGTGTTCCTTGTCGTGGTGCCGGTCGTCGCCTTCTACATGCTGCTCGACTGGGACCGCATGGTCGCCCGCATCGACGAGCTTTTGCCGCGCGACCATGCGCCGACGATCCGCTTTCTCGCCGCCGAGATCGACCGGACGCTGGCCAGTTTCGTGCGCGGGCAAGGCACGGTCTGCCTGATCCTCGGCACCTTCTACGCGGTGGCGCTGATGGTGGTGGGGCTGCAGTTCGGCCTGGTCGTGGGGCTGGTCGCGGGGCTTTTGACCTTCATCCCCTATGTCGGCGCGCTGGTGGGGGGCGCGCTGTCGGTGGGGCTCGCGCTGTTCCAGTTCTGGGGCGACTGGTGGCTGATCATAGCGGTCGCCGCGATCTTCCAGGTGGGCCAGATGGTCGAGGGCAACATCCTGACGCCGAAGCTGGTGGGCAGTTCCGTCGGCCTGCACCCGGTCTGGCTGATCTTCGCGCTTTCGGCCTTCGGCACGCTCTTCGGCTTCGTCGGCATGCTCGTGGCCGTGCCGGTGGCGGCGGCCATCGGCGTGCTGGTGCGCTTCGTGATCGGTCAATACAAGGGCGGGCTGCTCTACCGCGGGATCGAGGGGCGGGCAGGCCCCGACGACGAGGCCGGGTGATGGCCCGCCAGCTCGTGCTCGACCTGCCCTTTCGCGCCGCGATGGGCCGCGACGATTTCTTCGTCTCCGAGGCCAATGCCGCCGCCGTGGCCGGCATCGACGGCTGGCAGGGCTGGCCGGGGGCCAAGATGCTGCTGACCGGGCCCGAAGGTTCGGGCAAGACGCATCTCGCCCATGTCTTCGCCGCGCAGGCGGGCGCGCGGATCGTCGATGCGGCGGCCGTGGCGGGCCGCGATCCCGCCGAGATGGCCGAAGCGCCTGCCCTGGTCGTCGAGGATGCCGACCGCATCGCGGGCGATGCCGGTGCCGAGGAGGCGCTGTTTCACCTGCACAACGCCGCCGCGCACCGCGGCACGCCGTTGTTGCTGACGGCGCGCGGGCCCGCGCGGCGCTGGGGGCTGGGCCTGCCCGACCTGCAGAGCCGCATGGACCAGGCGGGGATGCTGTCGCTGGCTGCGCCCGACGACATGCTTCTGACCGCCGTTCTGGTCAAGCTTGCCGCCGACCGGCAACTGGCGCTGACGCCCGCGCTGTTGTCCTTCGTGCTGCCGCGCATCGACCGCTCGCTCGCCCATGCGCAACGGTTCGTCGCGGCGCTGGATGCCGAGGCGCTGGCGGCCAAGCAGAAGCCCGGCACGAAACACGCGAAAGCGGTCCTCGCCCGTCTTTCGGCCTGAAACACTCCGCCCCCCTCGACGCCGCCGCGGCACGGGCGCAGAATACCCGCCAGCCGCGCGCGATGGTCACGCACCGTCACGCAACCGTCATCATTCCGCACTAGGCCCCAGCCCATGAGCTTCGCCGATTTCCTCACCGCCCCCTTGCCCGAGCCCGTGACCCTGCCCGAGGCGCAGATCACCGGCCCGCAGCGCTTCTTCAACCGCGAGCTGTCGTGGCTCGCCTTCAACTGGCGCGTGCTGGAAGAGGCCGGGAACCCCCGCGTGCCGCTGCTGGAACGGGTGCGTTTCGTGTCGATCTCGGCGGGCAACCTCGACGAGTTCTACACCGTCCGCGTCGCGGGCCTGCGCGAGCTGGCGCAGGAGGGGAACCTGACCCCCGCTGCAGATGGGCGCACGCCTGCCGAGCAGCTGACGCTGATCAACGCCGACGCGCGCCGCCTGATGCAGCACCAGCAGGCGGCGTGGGTCGCGCTCAAGTCCGAGATGGAGGCCGAGGGGCTGGCCGTCGTCACCGCCTCGAAACTGACCGCCGCCGACAAGAAGGCGCTGGAAGAGGTGTTCCTTGCCCGCGTCTTCCCGGTGCTTTCCCCGCTCGCCATCGCCCCGGCGCATCCGTTTCCCTTCATCCCGAACGAGGGCATCGCGCTGGCGCTGCAGATGACGCGCGACCGCGACGGGCGAGTGCTGCAGGCGCTGCTGCCGATCCCCGGCCAGATCGACCGCTTCATCCAGCTGCCCGCGCGCGACGGCGTGATCCGCTTCCTGCCGCTCGAAGAGTTGTTGCGCCTGCACATCGGCGCGCTGTTTCCGGGCTACAAGCTGACCGGGTCCTGCATGTTCCGGGTGCTGCGCGACAGCGACCTCGAGGTCGAGGAAGAGGCCGAAGACCTCGTCCGCGAGTTCGAGACCGCGCTCAAGCGCCGCCGCCGCGGCGAGGTGGTGCGCCTGCAGATCAGCGCGGGCGCGCCCGCCGATCTGAAGGACGAGATCATCGACCAGCTGCACGTCAACGGCGACGAGGTGGTCGAGGTGAAGGGGATGATCGGCCTTGTCAGCCTCAAGGAGCTGGTGACCGATGCGCGGCCCGACCTGCTGTGGCGCTCCTTTACCCCGCGGGTGCCGGAACGGGTGCAGGACCATGACGGCGACATGTTCGCCGCGATCCGGCAGAAGGACATGCTGCTGCACCACCCCTACGAGACCTTCGACATGGTGATCCGCTTTCTCGCGCAGGCCGCGCGCGATCCCAATGTCGTGGCGATCAAGCAGACGCTTTACCGCACGTCCCATGAATCCCCCATCGTCGAGGCGCTCTGCGAGGCGGCGGAGAACGGCAAGTCGGTCACCGCGCTGGTCGAGCTGAAGGCCCGCTTCGACGAGGCCGCCAACATCCGCCAGTCGCGCAAGCTGGAACGTTCCGGCGCGCATGTGATCTACGGGTTCATCAACTACAAGACCCACGCCAAGATCAGCACGGTCGTCCGGCGCGAGGGCGACCGGCTGGTCACCTATACCCATTACGGCACCGGGAATTACCACCCGATCACGGCGCGCATCTATACCGACCTGAGCCTGTTCACCTGTGACGACGCGCTGGGGCGCGATGCGACCAAGGTCTTCAACTACGTCGGCGGCTATGCCGAGCCGGAGCGGCTGGAGAATCTTGCGATCTCTCCGCTGAACATGAAATCCACCATCATCGAGCGGCTTCAGGCCGAGGCCGAGCATGCACGCGCCGGCAAGCCCGCGATGGTCTGGGGCAAGATGAACTCGCTGATCGAGCCCGACGTCATCGACGCGCTTTACGAGGCCAGCCGCGCAGGCGTGAAGATCGACCTTGTCATCCGCGGCATCTGCGGCGTGCGCCCCGGCGTGAAGGGGCTGTCGGAAAACATCCGGGTGAAATCCATCGTGGGCCGGTTCCTCGAGCATTCGCGCATCGTCTGTTTCGGCAACGGGCAGGGGCTGCCTTCGAAGAAGGCGCGGGTCTACATCAGCTCGGCCGACTGGATGGGCCGTAACCTCAACCGCCGGGTCGAGACGTTGGTGGAATGCACCAATCCGACGGTCAAGGCGCAGATCGTGGGGCAGATCATGGCGGCGAACATGGCCGACGTGGCGCAAAGCTGGGTGTTGCAACCCGATGGCAGTTTCGTGCGCCCGGACCTGGCCCAGATCGAGAACCCGTTCTCCTGCCATAGGTTCTTCATGGAAAACCCCTCGCTCTCGGGCCGGGGTTCGGCGGGGGCCAAGGACGTGCCGGAGCTGACCCACGGGCATGATTGACGTGGATGCCCCGCGACGCCCGTGCAATTGACGCGCGCGCGAGGGCCGTGCATCACTCGCCTCCATGACTGGACGGCAGATGCGCGCGGAAGAGGCCGAGTCGCACCCCGAATGGGGTCCGTTCGGCGTGCCGCTGTTCGACGGCCCCGAGGCGCAGGCGCTGGCGCGCGTGGGCGTGATCGACATCGGATCGAACTCGGTCCGCATGGTGATCTTCGACGGCGCGGCGCGCAGCCCGGCCTATTTCTTCAACGAGAAGATCCTCTGCGGTCTCGGCATCGGCTTTGCCGAAACCGGCCGCCTGAACCCCGAGGGCAAGGCCCGCGCGCTGGCCGCGCTGCGCCGTTTCGCCCGGCTGGCCGAGGCGGCCGAGGTTTCGCCCCTGCTGGCGGTGGCCACGGCGGCGGTCCGCGATGCCGAGGACGGTCCCGCGTTCCGCGACCAGGTGCGCGCCGAGACGGGCCTCGAGATCCGGGTGATCGACGGCGCCGAGGAGGCGCGGCTGTCGGCGCAGGGCGTGCTGTTGGGCTGGCCGGGGGCCGAGGGGCTGATCTGCGACATCGGCGGCTCGTCGATGGAACTGGCCGAGTTGATGGGCGGCGGCGCGGTCGGACGGCGCGCGACCTCGGGGCTGGGGCCGCTCAAGCTGATGGGCATGCCCGGCGGCAAGAAGGGGCTGCGCGCCCATATCAAGGCCGAGGTGGCGAGGCTGGTCGATGGATTCGGCGCGGATCTCCCCGAGAGCCTGTTCCTTGTCGGCGGCTCGTGGCGCGCCATCGCGCGCATCGACATGGAGCGGCGCGGCTACCCGCTCAAGGTGCTGCACGAATACCGCATGACGCCCAAGGGCATCCTCGACACGATCAAGTATATCGGCAAATCCGACATCGACGCGCTGCGCGCGCAGACCGGCACCAGCGCCGAGCGGATGCGGCTGGTGCCGCATGCCGCCGAGGTGCTGAAGGTGCTGGTGCGCCAGCTGAAGCCCAGGGAAATCGCCGTCTCCTCCTACGGGATCCGCGAGGGGCTGCTCTACGAGCAGATGTCCGAGACGCTCAAGGCCCGCGACCCGCTGATCGAGGCCGCCCGCCATTCCGAGGCGCAATATGCAAGGATGCCCGGTTTCGGCCGCCAGCTTTACCGCTTCGTCGAGCCGCTGTTTCCGCGCGCGCGAGAGAACAGGAAGCGCCTGATCCGCGCCGCCTGCCTGCTGCATGACGTCAGCTGGCGCGCGCATCCCGATTACCGCGCCGAGGTCTGTTTCGACAACGCCACCCGCGCCAACCTCGGCGGCATGACCCATGCCGAGCGCGTGTTCCTCGGGCTGGCGCTGCTGCATCGCTACAAGGGCAACCGTGACGGCACGGGGTTCGACACCTCGCTGCTCAAGCTGCTGCCCGAGGCGCAGGTGACCGAGGCCGAGACGCTGGGCCGCGCGATGCGCTTCGGTGCGATGTTCGCCGTCGCCAACCCCTCGGAACATGGCACGCTGACCTACCGGCCCAATCGGCGCGAGTTGATCCTGACGCTGCACACCGATGCCGGGCGCGACCTGTTCGGCGAGGTCGCGCAGGCCCGTTTCAAGGCGCTGGCCACCGCGATGGGTGTCGAGCCGCTGGTCGAGGGCGCAACCGGGGCCGGTGCCGACCGGCGGTAGGGTTTCCCGCCATGGGACGCGCCGGTGCATCGGTCTAGCCTTGGACGGATCGTCGCCCCGCCCGGCCTTGGTGCGAGGGGGCGTGCCATGCCCCGCCACGATGCGCTCGCTCTCTCCCTCGTGGCGTTCGTGGCCCTGGTGGTCGTGGCGCGCCTGTCCGCCTCCGGGCCGCGCGGGGCGGCGTGATCCGCTTTGCAAGGCCGCGGGTCTTGTCGCGGGTTCCCGTCATGGTGGCGCGTGGAGCGGTGCGGCCCGGTGCGGCCCACTGTGGCCCACTGGGGCCCGGTGCGCCTTGTGAGGCGTTTTCCTTTGGCGTATGCGTCCTGCGACGCCACATTTGCCAGAGGGAACGCGCCCCATGCGCCTCAGCCGCTATTTCCTGCCCGTCCTGAAGGAAACGCCCTCCGAGGCGCAGATCGTCAGCCACCGGCTGATGCTGCGCGCGGGGATGATCAAGCAGGCCTCGGCCGGGATCTATTCCTGGCTGCCGCTGGGCTACAAGGTGCTCAAGCGCATCGAGCAGATCGTCCACGAGGAACAGATCCGCGCCGGTCACCTGCCGATGCTGATGCCGGTGATCCAGTCCGCGGACCTGTGGCGCGAGAGCGGGCGCTACGACGCCTACGGGGCCGAGATGCTGCGCATCAAGGACCGCCACGAGCGCGACATGCTGTTCACGCCGACGGCCGAAGAGCTGATCACCGACATCTTCCGCGCGCATGTGACCAGCTACAAGGATCTGCCGCTGACGATGTACCAGATCCAGTGGAAGTTCCGCGACGAGATCCGCCCGCGCTTCGGCGTGATGCGGGGGCGCGAGTTCTACATGAAGGACGGCTACAACTTCGACCTGACGAAGGAAGACGCGCTTCACGCCTACAACCGGCACCTCGTGAGCTACCTGCGCACCTACGAGCGGATGGGCCTGCAGGCCATCCCGATGCGCGCGGATTCGGGGCCGATCGGGGGCGACGACACGCATGAATTCCTCGTGCTGGCCGAGACCGGCGAGAGCGAAGTGTTCTACGACAGCGAGATCACGGACCTGAAGTTCGGGGATCGTGACATCGATTACGATTCCCGCGAGCAGTGCCAGTCCGTTCTGGAAGAGTTCACATCCCGCTACGCCCGCACCGACGAGACCCACGACGCGGAGCTTTTCGCCCGCATCCCGCAGGAGCGCCAGCGCGTCGCCCGCGGCATCGAGGTGGGGCAGATCTTCTACTTCGGCACCAAGTATTCCGAGGCGATGGGGGCGTTCGTCGATGACGGCAAGGGCGGCCGGGTTCCGGTTCACATGGGCTCGCACGGGATCGGGGTCAGCCGCCTCGTGGGCGCGATCATCGAGGCGTCGCATGATGACAACGGCATCATCTGGCCCGAGGGGGTGACGCCCTTCCACGTGGGCATCGTGAACCTGAAACAGGGCGACGCCGCCTGCGACGCGGCCTGCGAGGATCTGTACAAGGCGTTCATGTCCAAGGGGTTGGAGCCGCTCTACGACGATCGCAGCGAACGCGCGGGGGCGAAATTCGCCACCATGGACCTGGTCGGCCTGCCGTGGCGGATCACGGTCGGCCCGCGCGGCCTTGCCGCGGGCAAGGTCGAGCTGACGAGCCGCCGCACCGGCGAAAGCGAGGAAATGTCGCCCGAGGCGGCGCTGGCGCGCGTGGCCGAGATCTACGCGCCCCACATGGCGTGACGCGCATCGTTTGAACGGGTGGCCGGGCACGGCCCGGCCTGCGAGATGCGAATTTTCGTACGAAAATTCGCCCCCGCGCCGCGCAAGCGGCGCGCCCCCGCCCGGGGGATTTCGATCCGAAATCCGCCGCGGGCTACAGCTCCACCTCGCCGCCGTCGCCGATCTCCGGCAGGGGGTCGACGGGCGGCGCATCCTCGCTGCGCCGGATCAGGATATCGCCGTTCGGCAGCCGCTCGGGCAGCTCGTAATGGCCCAGGTCATCGACCAGCTCGCCCATCCGCTCGAGCATCGGCAGGACGTCGTCCTCGAAGAACGGCCGCGCCTCGTCGAGCAGGGGGCGCATCTCGTCCATCAGCCCTTCGAGGATCATCCGCGTCCCCTCTCCCAGAAGGTCGACCCCCTCGCGCAGGCCCTCGCCCTCCTCCTGCGCCACCGCAGGCGTGGCAAGGCCCAGCATCAGCACCGTCAGGATCACCTGTCTCATGGCTGTCCTCCTCCATGGCCCCACGGCGGACATAGGCACGCGCGCCCCCGGTTTCACCCCTCGGCCTGCAGGTCCAGCGTCACCGGGAAATGGTCCGAGGCAGCCAGAAGCGCCGCGCGCAGGCCCTCGTCCTCCCAGCAGCCGGGGTCTTCGAACGGGTGCCAGACCCGCCAGCGCCGCGCCGCGCCGCGCAGGTCGGGCGAGACGAAGATGTAATCGAGCAGCGCCGAGAGATACCGCCCCTCCGAGGCGATGTAGAAGCGAGCCGTGGTGGGGGCGGCCACGATCCGCCGCTCCAGCGCCTTGGCGGCATGGGGGTCGAACATCAGCCCGCTGTCGCCGTCCCCCCAGCCCATCACGATCTCCACGCCCGAGCGGCCGAACAGTTCCTCGTAGACGTCGAGGCCGGGGCCGTCGTTCAGGTCGCCCAGCACGATCAGCGGCGTGGCCTCGGCCAGGTGCGCCTCGATCCGGCGGCGCAGCCAGATGCATTGCGCCAACTGCTTGCGCCGGTTGGCGATGGCGATCTTCATCGCGTGATCGGCGTCGCGCGCCCCGTGCGGTGCCTTGGATTTCACATGCACCCCGATCATCCGCATCGGCCCCAGCGGTGTCTCGAGCCGCATCTCGAGCGGCGGTTTCGAGAAGACCACGACATCCTCGGTCGCGTCGACATCGAGGTCGATCCGCAATTGCCCGTCGAAGCGCGGCGCGCCCAGCTCGACCGGGTCATGCCGCGCCGTGATCACGTCGGGATCGTAAAGCAGCATCAACTCCTGCTGGGTGTCGTTGGCGAAGCCGAAACAGACCTCGCGCGCCCGTATCCCCGCGGCACGCGCGAAATTCGCCAGCGCCACGGCCCCGTTGCGGTGGCGCGAGATGTCGGGGGCCTCGACCACCATCACCGCATCGGCATCCATCGCGCGGAAGACGGTGGCCAGCGCCTCGAGCTGTTCGCGCCGCGTGACGCCCTGCCGCGCCGACCACTGGTTGTCCGACATCGGCCGACCGTCGTCATCGAACAGCGCGTGGAACCACTCGACGTTATAGGCCGCGATCCTGAACCGCCGCCCCGCCATCGGCTCAGGCCCGTTCGGCCGCGCGGGCCGAGATCTCTTCCCAGGCCCGGTTCACGGCGACCAGCCGGTGCTCGGCCAGCTTCACCGCCTCTTCCGGCACGCCGCGCGCCAGCATCCGGTCGGGGTGCGTCGCGCGCACCTCGGCCTTCCAGGCGGCGCGGATTTCCGACATCGGCGCGTCCTGCGCCACGCCCAGCACGGTCCAGGGGTCGGGCGCGGCCCCCTCGACCCAGCGCGCGCGGATGCGGCGAAAGCCCACCTCTCCCATGCCGAAGATCTCGGCCACGCGGGCAAGGAAGGCATCCTCGGCGGGGTGGTATTCGCCATCCGCCGTGGCGATGTGAAAGAGCCCCTCCATCAGGTCGCACAGCACGCTGTCCGCGCCGCAGGGCTTGCCCTCGGCCCGGAACATCCGCGCGATGCGCGCGGCATACTCCTCGAACCCCGCCACGTCCTCGCGCGCGAGGTTGAAGACCCGCGCCGCCGCGCGCTCCTCCTCGGGGGGGATGTGGAACACCTGCCGGAAGGCGGTCACCTCGTCGCGGGTGACAAGGCCGTCGGCCTTGGCCATCTTGGCCGACAGCGCGATCACCGCGATGGTGAAGGCGACCGAGCGTTCGGGCGGCGCGCGCAGGCGGTCGAAGACGGCCGACAGCCCCTCGCCCTTGGCGAGTGCAGCGAGGGCCTCGGTTATGCGGGTCCAGAGCGACATGGGGCGAAAGCCTATCGGAAACGCCCCGGAGATGTCAGGGGAAACCGGCCCCGGTCACAGCATTTTCTGCATCAGCACAAGGTCGTGCCAGCGCCCGAACTTCCAGCCCACCTCCGGCAGGCGCGCGATCTGCCGGTAGCCGAGGGCGGCATGAAACGCGGCCCCGCCCGCGTTCTCGCCCGCCCCGCCCGCGATCATGGAATGCATCCGCGCAGATCGTGCGTGATCCTCGGCCGCCGCCATCAGCGCCCGCCCGAGCCCGCGGCCCCGCGCAGCTTTGGCGACATGGACGGAATGCTCGGCGGTATGGGGATAGCCCGGCCCGCCCCGGAACTGGACATAGGTGACGAAGCCCTGCACCCCGCTGTCCTCGGCGACGAGATAGGGCTGCCCCTCCATCTGCGCGGCCAGCACCTCGGGCTCCTTCTCGGCGGTGGTGAAGGTCTGCGTCGTCTCGCGGATCACCCGGTTCCAGATGTCGCAGATCGCGCCCGCGTCCTCGGGCCGGGCAGGGCGGATCACAGCAGCACCTCGCCCCCCGGCGTGGCGATGCGCGCCTCCATCCGGGCGGCGGGGCCGTCCACCACCTCCACCCGCGGATCGTCGATCAGCGCCGACAGGGCGGCGCGCAGGGCATCCGCCTCGGGCGAGATCAGCCGCAAGCCCGCCAGCCGCGCGCCGACCTCGGTCAGCCGCGGGGCGGGGTGGGCCGCGCCCTCCCATTCGATCAGCGCCGGGAAAAGCCCGCCGAAGGGCAGTTTCCCGTCCACCGGCACGGCCATGCGCCAGCGCAGAACGCCGCGCGCCAGCGACCAGGGCACGCCCGTCCCCTCGGGCGAGGCGGCCAGCGCGGCCTCCAGGTCATCGCAACGGCAGATCCATGTCGTCGCCCGCGTCGCACCCGCGAAATTGTCGAGGTCGAACCACCGCGGCTGCGCGGGCGCGGCGCCCTCGGGGTCCACCGCGATCACCTCGAGATACTCGGCCCCCAGCCCCATCAGCCGGTTATGCGTGCCCATCGCCGCATGTTGCCCGCCAGGCTGCAAGGGCAGGCCGAGCGCGCGCTCCACCGTCTCGGCCCCCTCGGCCAGCCGTTCTGCGCAAACCGCGATATGATCGAGTGTCAGCATCCTGTCGCCCCTTGCCCCTGTCCCGTCGCGCCCGGCCTTGCGCCGCGGGCGCAGGCCCTATTCAGTCCGCCCCATGTCCGACGTCAAGAGCACCCTCCGCCAGACCGCCTATGCCGCCCGAAAGGCGGCCTTTGCCGCGCGGGTCGACACCGGGGCGGTCGCCGCCGCCACCGCGCATCTCTTGGCCGAGATCGGCCCCCCGAGGGGCCGCATCATCACGGGCTACATGCCGATCCGGACGGAGCTCGACCCGCTGCCCGCCATGACGGCGCTGCACGAGGCGGGCGCGCGCCTCGCCGTGCCGGTCATCGCGGGCAAGGGCCAGCCGCTTGATTTCCGCGAATGGGTGCCCGGCTGCGCCCTGACCGAAGGCCCCTTCGGCGCGATGATCCCCGAGCGCGGCGACTGGCTGACGCCCGATACGCTGAGCGGGCCGCTGGCGGGCTTCGACGCCGCCTGCAACCGGCTGGGC
>JAOARA010000092.1 GCA_025211115.1 Roseicyclus sp.
CACACCACGCGCGGCGAAGAACTGCTGTTGATGCGCCTGTCGGACGCCATGCGCGAAACCGGGGATGTGCCCGGCGCACAGGTCCATCGGTCGCATTGGGTGGCATGGGGGGCCGTTCAGGCCGCACGGCGCGACGGCGACCGGGCGATCCTGACGCTGCCGGGGGGCCGCGAGCTGCCGGTCAGCCGCGCCCATCTGCCGAAGATCAGGGAGGCGGGGCTTCTGCCCCGGTGACGCGATGGTCGAGTGGAAGATCTCGGAGGGGCTGACCGACTACGAAACCGCGCTCGCCTTCATGGAGGCCCGCGCCGAGGCCATCGCCCGTGGCGAGGCCGAGGAATGCATCTGGCTGCTGGAACACCCGCCGCTCTACACCGCGGGCACCAGCGCGCGGCCCGAGGACCTGAGAGACCCCGACCGCTTTCCGGTCCACGAAACGCGGCGCGGCGGGCAGTATACCTACCACGGCCCCGGTCAGCGCGTGGTCTACGTGATGCTCGACCTCAACCGGCGCGGGCGCGACGTGCGCGCCTTCGTCGCCGCGCTCGAGACCTGGGTCATCGCGGCGCTGGCCGAGTTCAACTTGCGCGGAGAGATCCGGGCCGGCCGCGTCGGCGTCTGGATCGCGCGCCCCGACAAGCCCGCCCTGCCCGACGGCACCCCCCGCGAGGACAAGATCGCGGCCATCGGCGTGCGGCTGCGCAAATGGGTCAGCTTTCACGGGCTGTCGATCAACCACGACCCCGACCTGTCGCATTTCGAGGGGATCGTGCCTTGCGGCATCACCGGGCACGGGGTCACCAGCCTTGTCGATCTCGGGCTTCCGGTCACGATGGAAGACCTCGACGTCGCGCTTGCGCGCGGGTTCGAGGCCGCGTTCGGGGCGTGACCCCGCCCTGACGCGGCAATCACGCAAACCTGCCCCGCGGGGCCAACGCCCTGCACGACACGCAGCGACTTTCGTGCCGGTGCCCAGAAGCTGCCCGAATTTGGCCCAAAGCCGGGGCTAGAGAATCGGTCGTTCTGGCGCGGAACGGGACCAACCGGGCATCGCGCGGCGATCTGTTTGAGGGATTCGAACCTATGTTGAGTATCGAGCGGTTTTGCGACGACGAGAGCGGCGCGGTCACGGTCGACTACGTGGTCCTGACCGCCGGGCTGGTCGGTGTCGGCCTTGCAGCGGCCGGCGTGGTCTCGGGCGGCGTCGGGGATCTGACCGGCGAAATCCAGGAGTTCCTGCTCGAAGACCTCACGATGACGTCGCGCTTCGACGTGAACCGGCTGACGAATGCCTCGTTCGAGGACATCGAGGGCATGATCGAGGCGGGATGGGGCCTTTATGCCTCCAACGGCGCGGTGCTCGGCTGGACCAACGACGGCGACACCAACGCCGAGCTTGTCGCAAGCGGATCGTTCGGAATCGAGGCCACCGATGGCGAGTGGATGCTCGACCTCGAGTCGTCGCCGGGCAACATCTCGCTCGGCCAGGCCGTAGACGGCGCGGTCACCGGGCAGGTCTACACCGCGACATTCAGCGCGGGCGACGCGATCGGCAACAACGGGATCGAGGTGATCTGGGGCGGCGAGGTCATCCAGACGATCACCCCCACCGTGGGCAGCATGTCGCAATACTCGGTGGAACTGACCGGCGGCTCCGGCAACGGCGACAACATGTTCTACCTGCGCGGCACGGGCCCGCTGGACAATGTCGGCGCTTACGTCGACGCGATCGACATCAGCAGCTGACGGGGCCGCCCGGCCCGGCACGAAAAGCCGCCCGCCGCCCCCCGACTTGCACAGACCGCGCCACGGCTGGCCGCGGCCGCCCGTCCGCCGCACAGCCGCCTGGTCGTGCGGTCGCGCCGCGTGTCGCCTGTCGCGCCGCCGCGCCTTGATCTGAGACAATTTTCCTCACCCACATGCGCGGCTCATTGACGCGAGCAACATTGCGCGACTGGTGGGAGCGTTCTAGAACGAGGCATAGGATACGCGGGCGCGTGCGCAGACCGCACAAGCCCCCGCCGACGAGCGACAACAGGAGTTTCACATGGCAGACGCCGCCCTTCAGGGTCATGACCACGAGCGCCCGGGTTTCTTCACCCGGTGGTTCATGTCCACCAATCACAAGGATATCGGGATCCTCTACCTGTTCACCGCAGGTTTCGTGGGTCTGATCTCGGTCATCTTCACCGTCTACATGCGGATGGAGCTGATGGAACCGGGCGTGCAGTACATGTGCGCCGAGGGCGCGCGCGTCCTGTCGGCCGCGGCCGAGGGGGAATGCACCCCCGACGGGCACCTGTGGAACGTGATGATCACGGGCCACGGCGTGCTGATGATGTTCTTCGTCGTCATCCCCGCGCTGTTCGGCGGGTTCGGCAACTATTTCATGCCGCTGATGATCGGCGCGCCGGACATGGCCTTCCCGCGTCTGAACAACCTGTCCTACTGGCTTTATGTCGCGGGCACCGCGCTGGCCTTCTGCGCGGTCTTCATCGACGGCGGTGCAGGCCCCGGCTGGACGTTCTACCCGCCACTGTCGTGGCAGGATGCCCCCACCAGCCGCGCGGTCGATTTCGCAATCTTCGCCGTCCATGTCTCGGGCGCCAGCTCGATCCTCGGCTCGATCAACATCATCACCACCTTCCTCAACATGCGCGCCCCCGGCATGACGCTGCACAAGGTGCCGCTGTTCGCCTGGTCGATCTTCGTGACCGCCTGGCTTCTGCTGCTGTCGCTGCCGGTTCTGGCGGGTGCGATCACCATGCTGCTGACCGACCGCAACTTCGGCACCACCTTCTTCGACGTCTCGGGCGGCGGTGACCCGGTCCTGTTCCAGCACATCTTCTGGTTCTTCGGTCACCCCGAGGTCTACATCGTGATCCTGCCGGCCTTCGGCGTGATCTCGCACATCGTGGCAACCTTCTCGAAGAAGCCGATCTTCGGCTACCTGCCGATGGTCTACGCCCTGGTGGCGATCGGCGGCCTCGGCTTCGTCGTCTGGGCGCACCACATGTACACCGTGGGCATGACGCTGACGCAGCAGGCCTATTTCATGGTGGCCACGATGGTGATCGCGGTGCCGACCGGCATCAAGATCTTCAGCTGGATCGCCACGATGTGGCAGGGCTCGATCACCTTCAAGACGCCCATGCTGTTCGCCATCGGCTTCATCTTCCTGTTCACGCTGGGCGGGGTGACGGGCATCATCCTCAGCCAGGCCGCCGTGGACCGGGCCTATCACGACACCTACTACGTCGTGGCCCACTTCCACTACGTGATGAGCCTTGGTGCCGTCTTCGGGATCTTCGCCGCGATCTACTACTGGTTCGGCAAGATGTCGGGTCGGCAGTATCCCGAGCTGGTCGGCAAGGTGCATTTCTGGATGTTCTTCGTCGGTGCCAACCTGACCTTCTTCCCGCAGCACTTCCTGGGCCGCCAGGGGATGCCGCGCCGCTACATCGACTACCCGGACGCCTTCGCGCTCTGGAACTACGTCAGCTCGATCGGCGCCTTCATCTCCTTCGCCTCGTTCCTGCTGTTCATCGGCATGGTCTTCTACTCTCTGCGCTTCGGCCAGAAGGTGACCGAGCCCGCCTATTGGGGCGAGCATGCCGACACGCTGGAATGGACCCTGCCCAACCCGCCGCCGGAGCACACTTTCGAAGAGCTTCCGACGCGCGAGATGTGGGACAAGCAACCCCATCACTGACAGGGCCCATGCCGGTTCGCATCGAAACCCAGACAGAGGGGCCCCGGGACACCACCGGGGCCCTTTCTCGTGACGGCCACGGCGCGCCGCGGCTGCGCCTGTTGCTGACCCCGCACAAGTCGCTGACGCCCGAAGGCTTCGTGTGGTTCATCGGCGCGACGGCGGTTCTCATCGCCATCCCGCTTCTGTCGATCCTCGGGAACCCGGTGTTCTGGTTCCTGCTGCCCTTCATCCTCGGCGCGCTCTGGGCGATCTGGGCTGCGCTGAAACGCTCATGGCGGGACCGCGAGATCCGCGAGGAGCTGGTGATCTGGGACGACCTCGTTCGGCTCGAGCGGCACGAGCCACGGCGCGGCGCCCCCCTCGACTGGGAGGCGAACCCCTACTGGGTGCGCGTCGCCCTGCACACGCGGGGCGGGCCGGTCGAGAACTACCTGACCCTTCAGGGCGGCACGCGCGAGGTCGAGATCGGCGCATTCCTCACCCCGCCCGAACGGCTGGGCCTCAAGGACACGCTGGAGCGTGCGCTGGGGGCCATCCGGTCACCGGGCTGAGGCAGGCCAAGCCCGGCCGGGCCGCCGGGCACCCCATGACCCGGCCGGGCGCGGCACAGGTCGCGCCCGGCCCCACCGGCCCCACCGTCCTGCATGTTCCTTTTTCCGAGTACGAGTCACATGGAACCTTATGCCGTCTTCATCGAATCCCTTGGCTGGATCGCCTCGGGCCTGACCATCGCCACATACGCGATGAACACGATGCTGCTCCTGCGGGTGCTGGCGATCGTGTCGTCGCTGTTCTTCCTCGCCTATGGCGGGCTGCTGGGCCTCTGGCCGCTGGTGGCGATGGAGGCGACGCTTCTGCCGATCAACCTCTACCGGCTGTGGCAACTCCTGTCGTTGCGCCGCAAGGTGGCGCGCGGACGCGGCGGGACGATGGACTTCGACATCATCCGCCGCTACGGCACGCGGCGCCGGGTGGCCGCGGGCACGGTGCTGTTCCGCAAGGGCGACGCGGTCGACCGGATCTACCTTCTGTCGCGCGGGCGCGTCCGCATCGAGGAGATGGGGATCGAGATCAACTCGGGCGAGATCTTCGGCGAGATCGCCTTTTTCACCGAGGCCGCGACCCGCACCGCCACGGCGCGCGCGCTGGATGACATCGAGATCCACGACCTCGACGAGACGCAGTTCCTGCGCCTGCAGTTCGAGGATCCGGGCTTCGGCCTTGCCGTGATGCGGACGGTGACGCGCCGACTGATGGAGCTGGGCGCAGCGCCCGCACAGGCCCTGGCCGGACGCGGGGATGACGGCGGGGATGCGCCCGTCGTCCCGGCCACGCCCGCGGTTCCCTGAGTTTCGGCCACCGCCGTCGGCGATTTTCGACGGGATCGAGACATCGGCCCGTCTTTTTCCGAAATCGGCAAGCCGGACGGCGTTTGACGGGCTAGGATGCCCGCGCCGGCACGGGACCGGCGGCCGAAGGGACAGGGACCATGGACCAGATCGACCTCGCGTTGCGCGGCGGTGCCATCGCGCTGCTGCTCCTGCTGGCAGGGCTGATGTGGCGCGCGCCCATCGACCGCGAGGGGCGCATGTCGATCCTTGCCGTGGCCGTCACCGAAAGCGCCTTTCTGCTGGTCCACGGCCCGACCGGCACCGAGCTTCCGGCCGCGCTGGCAGCACAGCTCTCGATGCTGGCCAGCGCCATGCCGCTCGCGGTGACATGGCTCTTGCTGACCATCTTCCTCGATCCGCCACTGGCGCGCTGGCCGTGGCTGGCGGCGGCGGGCGTCGTCTCGGGCGCGCTGCTGGTCACGGAATGGACGGGGGCCTCGCCGGTCATCTGCGGCGTGCTGTCGATGATCCTCTTCGCGGGGCTCTTCGGCCTTGCCCTGTGGTCGGCGCGCGAAGACCTCGTCGAGTGCCGCTGCGAGGCGCGCCCCGGCTTTGCCGCCGCCATCGCGGGCTACGGTCTGTTCGCCACCGGCGCGCAGGTGGTTGGCGGCGTCGACCCCGCGACGCCGTGGTTCGCGCTGGTGCAGTCGGGCGGCACGCTGGCGCTGGCGCTGGCCTTCGCCGCCTGGATCCTGCGCCCCGACGCGACGCGCTGGCCCGGCATTGCCGCCGCCGGGGCCGAGGCCCCGCGCCCGCCCCACCCCGCCGCGCCATCCGGCGAGGACGCCGCGCTGATCGCCCGGATCGAGGCCGCGATGGAGGCCGGCATCTGGCGCGAGGAGGGGCTGACCATCGGCGCGCTCGCCGCACGGCTGGCCGTGCCGGAACACCGGCTGCGCCGCGCGATCAACCGCGGGCTGGGGCATCGCAACTTCTCGAGCTTCATCAACCGCGCCCGCATCGAGGCGGCGCAGGCCGCACTGGCCGACCCCGCCCAGATGGGCCGCACGGTGCTGGAAATCGCCTACGAGACCGGCTTCGCCTCGCTCGGGCCGTTCAACCGCGCCTTCCGCGCCGAGACCGGGCAAAGCCCGACCGAGTTTCGCCGCGCGGCGCTCGACGGACCGGCGCAAGCCGATCCTTCGAAGGCCGCGCCGATCCCCGCGAAGCTGCACTGATTTCGGAAATCGCCGCGCAGGCGGCGGGACGGCGGGCCATCTGTGGGGCATCGAAACCCCATACGGAGACCCGAATGCGCCCCTTGCTTCTTGCCGCGGCCCTGACGCTTGCCGCCCTGCCCGCCACGGGCCAGACCATCCCGATGATCCCCGGCCCCGGCGACTTTCCCGCGCCCGGCACCTTCTGCGGTCTGTTCACGCTCTGCCCGCCTGCGCCCCCGGTCGCCTGCGACACCGGGGGGTGAGGCGAACCACGCTCAGGCCAGCCGTGCCTTCACGGCCGGGCCGACTGCGCCGAAATCCATCTGGCCGGTGTAGCGC